>NZ_JBEAIQ010000022.1:0-265503 GCF_040064335.1 Klebsiella sp. CN_Kp088
CGCCACCGGGGAGAGGTTCCCGGATAGCGGCTGGCGCCTTATCCGGGCTACCGGTGATCCCATAGCCCGGCCGGGCGCCGCGCGAGCCGGGAATTTTCCCTGAGGAGGCTTTGATGAATGAAACCGTAGCATTACGTCCTGGCAGCAGGTCATCGGCAAAAGAGGGGGTCATTGATGACACCCTGGCATCGCTGGAGGAGCTTGAACAACTACACCTGGCTCTGTATCTGCTGGCGCATCCGTCAATCGACTGTGGCAACCATGATTTCTTTGTCTGTTGTTATGACGCAGGTGTACAGCATGCGCAGATCGGCGTGGCTGAAACGATAGCGGCGTTGCTGGGTTCGCTGACGCATGAGCGGCAAAGGAGCGGCCTGCTTTGCGCCGCCGCCGGGCATCTGGATGCGCTGCGCCAGCCGCTGACGCATAATCGTTTATGCGATCTGGCCGGGCAGATGTGCGCCAGCGTGGCGCAGGCTGATAGTGAATCACGCAGTGGTTTCTACAGCGTACGCAGTATCTCGCTGCCGGTGTATCGACGATTGTTGCGGGACAACCATTCGCACAGCGTTTGCTTACAACAGTCGCTGCTGCATTTGCTGGCCTGGAAGAGTGAATCGCCGTGGGCGCGGCAGCAGGCGCAACGGCTGCTGTGGCAGGGCGGGGTTCTCGGCGAGAGAGGGGAGTTCGCGTTACTGACGCTGGATGATGAACTGCGGGAGCGGCAGATCCGCTGGCCATCGTTGCGGTCGTTACTGGCGGTGACCGGGTTTCTGGCCAGATTCCCGGCGGGACTGCTGTTTGTTGATTAATCGCGCTCCGATAACGGAGCGCTAATCTTTAATTTGTCGCCGGATATTCCTGTACCGCCACGTGCAGGGTGATTTTCTTATCATCACGCATGATGACCACCGGGATTTCTGAACCCGGGCGAATTTCTGCGACCTGGTCCATGGTTTCCAGCGCCGAGATCGCCGGTTTATCGTTCACCGAGATGATCACATCATTGGCGCGGATCCCGGCCTGCGCCGCTGGGCCGTCAGGTGCGACGTCATTAACGACGATCCCCTGGATCTGATCCATGCCGCCGCTCTGCGCATGCATCGGCGCGATCTCGCGGCCGCTGATCCCGATGTAACCGCGGATCACCCGGCCGTCGCGGATCAGTTTATCCATGATTTTGGTCGCCAGCTGGAACGGGATGGCAAAGCCGATCCCTTCCGGCGTTTCGCCGTCATTGCTCTTATCAAACGACAGGGTGTTAATACCCATCAGTTCACCCAGCGAGTTGACCAGTGCGCCGCCGGAGTTGCCGTGGTTGATAGAGGCGTCGGTTTGCAGGAAATTCTGTCGCCCGGTGGGGTTCAGGCCGATACGACCGGTCGCGCTGATGATACCCTGGGTGATGGTTTGCCCAAGGTTATACGGGTTGCCTATCGCCAGTACCACATCGCCGATATGTGGAACGCGTTTCGGGTTAATCGGGATAACCGGCAGGCCGCCGCTGGCGTTTATTTTGAGCACCGCCAGGTCAGTCAGGGTATCGGAACCGACCAACAGGGCTTCAAATACCCGTCCATCCTGCAAGGCGATGATTATCTGATCGGCATCGTTGATGACGTGCTTGTTGGTGAGGATATATCCGCGTTGGTCCATGATAACGCCGGAGCCGAGCGTCAGCTGGTTATGGCTGGTGCTGTTCAGCGCGCGGTTATAGACGTTGACCACCGCCGGCGCGGCGCGTCTTACCGCAGCATTATAGCTGGCGGGCGATTCGTCAGCGGTATCGCTCGGCGTCGCCGACGAGAGCTGCCACTGGCGCAGCGAAGGCATCGCCGCCAGCAGGATGCCGCCGACGATTAAACCGATAAGGACTGAACGTAAAAGCTTTCCTGGCATGATGCGAATATCGTTAATTAATGGGCAGGCGCAGCATAGCATGACTTATCCGGACATCGCACGACGCGCGATGTCCGGATGCAGCCGTCAGCGTAGCAGCAGATAAATGCTTTCGTTACCGCGCAGCACATTCAGCGCGATGACGGCCGGTTTGGTTTCCAGCACTTTACGTAGCTCGGCGATGGAACGCACGCGCTGGCGGTTGAGGCCGATAATGAGATCGTCTTTATGCAGGCCAACCTGAGCCGCCGCGCTGCCTTTATCGACGTTATCGATGCTCACGCCCTTAGTGCCGTCTTTTAACTGGCCATCGCTTAGCGCCGCTCCCTGCAGGGCCGGGATAATCAGCTCGGCGCTGGCGGTGGAGGAGGTGCTCTTATCCAGCGTGACCTCGACGTCCAACGGTTTGCCGTCGCGCAGTAGCCCCAGTTTTACTTTTGTGCCAGGGGCGGTAGTGGCGATACGCGAGCGCAGCTCGGCGAAGCTGCTTAGCGGCTTGCCGTTCATGCTGACGATAACGTCACCGGATTTAATCCCAGCTTTTGCGGAGCCTGAATTGGCCAGGACTTCGCTTACAAAGGCGCCGCGCTGAGCGTTGATATTCATCGCTTTGGCGATATCCGCGCTCATTTCCATGCCTTTAATGCCCAACAGGCCGCGTTTGATTTCGCCGTATTGAATAAGCTGATCGGCGAGGGTCTTCGCCATGTTGCTCGGGATGGCGAAGCCGATACCGATGCTGCCGCCGCCCGGCGCCAGAATGGCGGTATTGATGCCGATAAGCTCGCCGTTGAGATTCAGCAACGCGCCGCCGGAGTTGCCGCGGTTAATTGAGGCATCGGTCTGAATAAAGTTTTCCAGCCCTTCGAGATTAAGGCCGCTACGACCCAGCGCGGAGATGATGCCGGAAGTAGCGGTTTGCCCGAGGCCGAAGGGGTTGCCGACGGCAACGGCGAAATCGCCGACGCGTAGCTTGTCGGAATCCGCGATGGCGATTTGCGTTAAATTGCTGGGTTTTAAAACCTGCAGCAGGGCGATATCGCTCTGTTCGTCGCTGCCGACCAGTTTGGCATCGAACTCGCGGCCATCGTTCAACTGAATGCTGATTTTCTGCGCCTGGCTTATTACGTGGTTGTTGGTCAGCACGTAGCCTTTGGCGGCGTCGATAATCACCCCTGAACCGAGGCCTTCAAACGGCTGCGCCTGCTCTTGCGGCGCGTTGTCGCCGAAGTATTTTTTCAGCTCTTCCGGCATATTCTGCACCGGCGAGGCGGTGCCTTCTACCTGCACGCTGACCACCGCAGGCAATACTTTTTCCAGCATCGGCGCGAGGCTCGGTAGCGCGCCCTGGCCTGGAACCTGGGTCGGCAGTGATGCCGCCGCCGGAGGCAGGACCGACAACGATAATCCAATGCTTAACGCTAACGCACTCAACAGCAAAGTCTGTTTCTTCATTAGATGCTGGCTCTCGTAACCTGAGGTGTATGGAAAATACGTCTGAATGGTTTGATGTTATTGAATTTTCGACCGGCTAACAATGCGGTCCGTGCTTAAATTGTAGCTGGGATGCAGGGGGAAGACGGGCGCGGAAGGCGCGCCCGGTAAATATTTTTACGCAGACAGCGGGATCAGTCGCGTTTCGCGCCACCGCGCAGTAGGCCGGATGCGCCTTCAGAATAATCGCGCGGCATCTGTACCGGCGCCTGATCGTTGCTGGCTTCGGACTCCGCCAGGCGATTGCGGAACGGATTGGCGTCCGCCATTGCGTCCGGCAGCAGGCTGCTGGAGCTTTTTGCCATGTGCTGATACAGCTGACGGTAGTCATCCGCCATGTTGTCCAGCAGTTCTGCGCTGCGCGCAAAATGGCTGACCAGCTCTTCGCGATACTCTTCAAGCTCTGCTTTATTCTTTTCCAGTTCGAACTGCAGCGCTTGTTGCTGACGCAATTTGCGGTTACCAAAACGCATGGCGACGGCACCGATGATGATACCGACGACTAATCCAATTAGCGCGTATTCCCAGGTCATGAACATCTCCCGTTGTTTTGTGGTTCCGTAGGGTGGCTGTTAGGCTCTCCGCCTGCGCCCGATAGTGCCACTATAACCGCTAATTCCACAGAAGTGGAATCCTGGCGTATCATCGCGTACTGTAGAACCGCCTTTTTTTCGTCAATCGTGGGCCACGGCGCCACGGTTTTCAAGGAATAACAATAAGATCATGCAAAGCCTGTCCCCAACATCGCGTTACCTTTTAGCTCTCAAAGAGGGCAGCCATCAACCCGACGACGTGCAACAAGAAGCGGTCAGCCGCCTCGATACCATCTATCGTGAACTGCAGGAAAAACCTGTAGCCGCAGCGCCTGCGGGCGGCGGGCTGCGGGCGAAATTCAGCAAGCTGCTTGGCAAACGCGAACCGGCGGCGGAAGCGACCGCCGTACGCGGCCTGTATATGTGGGGCGGCGTTGGGCGCGGCAAAACCTGGCTGATGGATATGTTTTATCAAAGCCTGCCGGGCGAGCGTAAACAGCGCCTGCATTTCCATCGCTTTATGCTGCGCGTACACGAAGAGTTAACTACCTTGCAGGGGCATAGCGACCCGCTGGAAATCGTTGCCGATCGCTTTAAAGCGCAAACCGATGTGTTGTGCTTTGACGAGTTTTTTGTCTCCGACATCACCGATGCCATGCTGCTCGGCGGCTTAATGAAAGCGCTGTTCTCGCGTGGGATTACGCTGGTTGCTACCTCAAACATCCCGCCGGACGAGCTCTACCGCAATGGTCTGCAGCGCGCGCGTTTCCTGCCGGCGATAGACGCCATCAAACAGCATTGCGACATTATGAACGTCGATGCGGGTATTGATTACCGCCTGCGCACATTAACCCAGGCGCATCTGTGGCTGTCGCCGCTCAATGGCGAGACCAGCCAGCAAATGGATAAACTCTGGCTGGCGCTGGCGGGAGCCAAACGCGAGCAGATGCCGACGCTGGAAATTAACCACCGGCCGCTGCCGACGTTAGGCGTGGAAAACCAGACTTTGGCGGCGTCGTTCGACACGCTATGCGTGGATGCGCGCAGCCAGCATGATTACATCGCGCTGTCACGCCTGTTCCATACCGTGATGTTGTTCGATGTGCCGGTGATGACGACGCATCTTGAGAGCGAAGCGCGGCGCTTTATCGCGCTGGTGGATGAATTCTACGAACGTCACGTAAAACTGGTGGTTAGCGCGGCGGTGCCGCTGTATGAGATCTATCAGGGCGAACGCTTGAAGTTTGAGTTCCAGCGCTGTTTATCGCGCCTGCAGGAAATGCAAAGCGAAGAGTATCTGAAACAACCGCACATGCCCTGAATCCAGCCTTCTTCTCACATTGAGAAAAACCTGCTGCAAATCACATAAAGGGGTCGATCTTTGGCCCCTACTTCTCTATAATCTTGCGACCCCACGTTACGAGAAGGTTTTTTTTCCCGAAATCTTCTATGTGCTGGCATAGGCTATTCGAAGGGGTAGGTTTGCCGGACTTTGTCGTGTGAACCTCAACTGACTAAACGTTTGGGTGTTCACCAACGTGTAACTTATTTATTTGGGTAAGCTTTTAATGAAAACTTTTACAGCTAAACCAGAAACCGTAAAACGCGACTGGTATGTTGTTGACGCGACCGGTAAAACTCTGGGCCGTCTGGCTACTGAACTGGCTCGTCGCCTGCGCGGTAAGCACAAAGCGGAATACACTCCGCACGTTGATACTGGTGATTACATCATCGTTCTGAACGCAGAAAAAGTTGCTGTAACCGGCAACAAGCGCGAAGACAAAATGTACTACCACCACACCGGCCACATCGGTGGTATCAAAGAAGCGACCTTTGAAGAGATGATTGCCCGCCGTCCTGAGCGTGTGATTGAAATCGCGGTTAAAGGCATGCTGCCAAAAGGCCCGCTGGGTCGTGCTATGTACCGTAAACTGAAAGTTTACGCTGGTAACGAGCACAACCACGCGGCACAGCAACCGCAAGTTCTTGACATCTAATCGGGATTATAGGCAATGGCTGAAAATCAATACTACGGCACTGGTCGCCGCAAAAGTTCCGCAGCTCGCGTTTTCATCAAACCGGGCAACGGCAAAATCGTAATCAACCAGCGTTCGCTGGAACAGTACTTCGGTCGTGAAACTGCCCGCATGGTAGTTCGTCAGCCGCTGGAACTGGTCGACATGGTTGAGAAACTGGATCTGTACATCACTGTTAAAGGTGGTGGTATCTCTGGTCAGGCTGGTGCGATCCGTCACGGTATCACCCGCGCTCTGATGGAGTACGACGAGTCCCTGCGTTCTGAACTGCGTAAAGCTGGCTTCGTTACTCGTGACGCTCGTCAGGTTGAACGTAAGAAAGTCGGTCTGCGTAAAGCACGTCGTCGTCCGCAGTTCTCCAAACGTTAATTGTTTTCTGCTCACGCAGAACAATTTGCGAAAAAACCCGCTTCGGCGGGTTTTTTTATGGATAAAACGGCTGTTATCCACAAAGAAATGGTCTGTTCTTACCACTTTTTCAGCATTTCCAGAATACCCTCACCACAACGTCCGCAAAATCTGGTAAACTATCATCCAATTTTCTGCCCAAATGCTGGTGGTTGTTCATTTTTTAGTTAATCAATGAACATATCGTCGCCGTGCGAATGGGGTTTATACATCTGGCTGGCCATGCGTGGTCGGCAGCAGTAAAAATTCTGAATATACCTGGAGGTTTTCATGGCTGTCGCTGCCAACAAACGTTCGGTAATGACGCTGTTTTCTGGTCCTACTGACATCTATAGCCATCAGGTCCGCATCGTGCTGGCCGAAAAAGGTGTCAGTTTTGAGATAGAGCACGTGGAGAAGGATAACCCGCCTCAGGATCTGATTGACCTCAACCCGAATCAAAGCGTCCCGACGCTGGTGGATCGTGAGCTCACTCTGTGGGAATCCCGCATCATTATGGAATACCTGGATGAGCGTTTCCCGCATCCGCCGCTAATGCCGGTTTACCCGGTGGCGCGTGGTGAAAGCCGTCTGTACATGCAACGTATCGAGAAAGACTGGTATTCGCTGATGAATACCATCCAGACCGGTACCGCGGCCCAGGCTGATGCCGCTCGTAAGCAACTGCGTGAAGAACTGCAGGCGATTGCGCCGGTCTTTACTCAGAAGCCTTACTTCCTGAGCGACGAATTCAGCCTGGTCGATTGCTACCTGGCTCCGCTGCTGTGGCGTTTGCCGGTTCTCGGCGTAGAACTGGTGGGTGCTGGCGCGAAAGAGCTTAAGGGCTATATGACTCGCGTCTTCGAACGTGATTCTTTCCTCGCTTCTTTAACTGAAGCCGAGCGTGAAATGCGCCTCGGCCGGGGCTAAATAATGGATGTCTCACAGCTGACGCCGCGTCGCCCGTACCTGCTGCGGGCGTTCTATGAGTGGCTGCTGGATAACCAGCTGACTCCGCACCTGGTCGTCGATGTGACGCTGCCAGGCGTTCTCGTGCCGATGGAGTACGCTCGCGACGGCCAAATCGTTCTGAATATTGCGCCGCGTGCGGTGGGCAATCTGGAACTGGCGAATGACGAAGTGCGCTTTAATGCTCGCTTCGGCGGCGTACCGCGCAACGTTTCCGTGCCGCTGGCTGCGGTACTCGCTATCTATGCCCGTGAGAACGGCGCAGGAACGATGTTTGAACCTGAAGCGGCCTATGACGAAGATGTCAGCAGCCTCAACGATGATGACGTCGTGTCTGAGAGCGAAAACGAAACGGTGATGTCGGTGATTGATGGCGATAAGCCGGATAATCACGATGACGATCCTGACGACACGCCACCGCCGCCGCGCGGTGGTCGTCCGGCGCTGCGCGTTGTGAAGTAATGCCTGACAGGCCCTCCGGGGCCTGTTTTTTTTGCCTGTCTGCTTTGTTAACCCCGCCACACATCACGCGTCCTGCCGCTGGTACTGTTAATGCTACACGTATCCGTCCAGAGAGCAGGAATGTCTTTATTTGAACAACTAAATTCGCGCATACGCCATCATGGCGGACTCATCGTCTCCTGTCAGCCGGTACCCGGCAGTCCGCTTGATGACCCGCAGATTGTCGCCGCAATGGCGCTTGCGGCAGAGCAGGCGGGGGCCGTGGCGCTGCGCATTGAAGGTCTGAACAACCTACATACCGTCCGTCCGTTAGTGACGGTGCCCATTATCGCTCTGATTAAGCGCGATCTGCCTGATTGCCCAGTGCGTATTACTCCATGGTTGGAAGATATCGACGCGCTGGCGCAGGGCGGAGCAGATATTATTGCCATTGACGGTACGCAGCGTCAGCGTCCAGCGTCGGTATCGGCGCTATTGGCGGAAATTCATCATCAGGGAAAAGTGGCGATGGCGGATTGTTCGTCTCAGGCCGATGCCCTGCAGTGCTGGCAGCTGGGCGCAGAGATCGTCGGCACCACTCTTTCAGGCTATACCTCAGAAGAGACGCCGGATGAGCCCGACCTGGCGCTGGTGAAAAGCCTGAGTGCCGCGGGCTGCAGAGTGATCGCCGAGGGGCGCTACAATACGCCAGCGCAGGCGGCTGAGGCGATGCGCCACGGCGCGTGGGCAGTTACCGTCGGTTCAGCGATAACCCGCTTAGAGCATATCTGCGGTTGGTATAATGCGGCGTTGAAACAAGCCGTTTCCAATCGATGAAGCATAAAAAAAGCCCGGTGGCGTTAACCATCGGGCTTTTCTGTGTTGAGACTCAGGGTCTAATCAGACTTCAAGATAGTTGAGGATCCCGTCCGCCGCTTTACGGCCTTCGGCAATCGCCGTTACCACCAGGTCTGAGCCGCGAACGATATCGCCGCCGGCAAAGATTTTCGGGTTGCTGGTCTGGAACGCGTTGTCGCTGCCTTCCGGGGCGATGATGCGGCCCTGAGAATCCAGCTCGACGCTATGTTTCGCCAGCCATTCCATGCTGTGTGGACGGAAACCAAACGCCATCACCACCGCGTCTGCCGGCACCACGTGCTCGGAACCGGCGACGATTTCCGCGCGACGGCGGCCTTTCGCATCCGGCTGGCCCATTTCGGTACGCGCCATTTTCACGCCGCACACTTTGCCGTTGGCATTCACTTCCACGCCCAGCGGCTGGACGTTGAACTGGAATTCGACACCCTCTTCACGCGCGTTTTTCACTTCGCGTTTGGAACCCGGCATGTTTTCTTCGTCACGACGATAGGCGCAGATAACGTGCGCCGCCCCCTGACGAACCGAGGTCCGCACGCAGTCCATCGCGGTGTCGCCGCCGCCGAGAACCACCACGCGTTTGCCTTCCATACTGACGAACGGTTCGTGCGCCGTTTCGCCAAAGCCCATGATCTGTTTGGTGTTGGCGATAAGGAACGGCAGTGCGTCATACACGCCGTTGGCATCTTCGTTTTCCAGTCCGCCGCGCATGGACTGGTAGGTGCCCACGCCCAGAAATACGGCATCGTACTCTTTCAGCAGATCGTCGAGTTGGACGTCACGGCCCACTTCGGTATTGAGCCGGAACTCAATCCCCATGCCGGTGAAGATCTCACGGCGGCGGGTCATCACCTCTTTTTCCAGCTTAAACGCCGGGATGCCGAAGGTCAGCAGACCGCCGATTTCCGGATGACGATCGAAAACGATCGCCTTTACGCCGTTACGGGTCAGCACATCCGCGCAGGCCAAGCCTGCCGGACCGGCGCCGATAATGGCGACGGTTTTACCAGTTTGCTTCACGCCGGACAAGTCCGGACGCCAGCCCATCTCAAACGCCTTATCATTGATATAGCGCTCAATGTTGCCGATGGTTACCGCGCCGAACTCATCGTTCAGGGTACAGGAACCTTCGCACAGCCGGTCCTGCGGGCAGACACGTCCGCAGACTTCCGGCAGGGTGTTGGTCTGATGCGACAGTTCGGCCGCTTCAAAAATACGCCCCTCGTTGGCCAGTTTCAGCCAGTTAGGGATGTAGTTGTGCACCGGACATTTCCATTCGCAGTACGGGTTGCCGCAGGAGAGGCAGCGATCTGCCTGCGCCTTGGCCTGGCCTTCTGAAAACGGCTCGTAAATTTCTACAAATTCAATTTTACGGATCTTCAGCGGTTTCTTTGGCGGATCAACGCGCTGCAGGTCGATAAATTGGTATACGTTCTGACTCATCTTAACCCCTTACTGCGCCTGCACCCGCAGCTCAGCTGCGGAACGACTACGGTGACCCAACAGTGCTTTAACATCGCTGGACTTCGGTTTAACCAGCGCAAACTTCGCTGCGAAGGCCGGCCAGTTGGCGAGGATCTCTTCGCCGCGCTGCGAACCGGTAAGCTGGACGTGTTCGGTAATTAAGCCACGCAGGTGCTCCTCATGGATAGCCAGCGTGTCCACGTCCAGAACTTCCACCAGTTCGGGGTTAACGCGTTTACGGAAGTCGCCATCTTCATCCAGGACGTAAGCAAAGCCGCCGGTCATACCTGCGCCGAAGTTCACGCCGGTTTTCCCCAGGATACAGACGATGCCGCCGGTCATGTATTCACAGCCGTTGTCGCCGATGCCTTCCACCACGGTGATGGCGCCGGAGTTACGTACCGCAAAGCGTTCGCCCGCGCGTCCTGCCGCGTACAGACGACCGCCGGTCGCGCCATACAGACAGGTGTTGCCAATGATGCTTGCTTCATGGCTACGGAAGGCGGAGCCGACCGGAGGACGAATCGACAGCAGACCGCCCGCCATGCCTTTACCCACGTAGTCGTTGGCGTCGCCGGTCAGGTGCAGCTCAACGCCGCCGGCGTTCCAGACGCCGAAGCTCTGGCCCGCGGTACCGCTAAAGTGGGCGGTAATCGGGTCGGCGGCCAGCCCCTGGTCGCCGTGAGTCTGGGCGATATAACCGGACAGCGACGCCCCAACGGAACGGTCAGTGTTGCGAATATCGAACCAGAACGTTTTGCTCTGTTTGTTATCCACATACGGCTTCGCCTGCTGCAGCAGCTGCGCGTTGAGCACGCCGTTATCGAACGGCGGGTTGCTCTCGGTGCAGTACAGCGCCTTGCCTGGCAGCGGCTCAGCGGTTTCCAGCAGTTTGCCGAGCTCCAGTTTCTGCTGTTTCGCCGTAAAGCCTTCCAGTTCTTTCAGCAGGTCGGTGCGGCCGATCAGGTCCACCAGACGCTTCACGCCCAGCTGCGCCATCAGCTCGCGGGTTTCGCGGGCGATGAATTCAAAGTAGTTGGTCACTTTGAATGGCAGGCCGTGGTAGTGGTTCTTACGCAGTTTGTCATCCTGGGTCGCCACGCCGGTGGCGCAGTTGTTCAGGTGACAGATACGCAGGTATTTACAGCCCAGCGCGACCATCGGGCCGGTGCCGAAGCCGAAGCTTTCCGCGCCAAGGATCGCCGCTTTGATGATATCGAGGCCGGTTTTCAGGCCGCCGTCTACCTGCAGGCGAATTTTATGACGCAGGCCGTTGGCGACCAGCGCCTGCTGGGTTTCCACCAGGCCAAGTTCCCACGGACAGCCAGCATATTTCACCGATGAGAGCGGGCTCGCCCCGGTGCCGCCATCGTAGCCGGCGATAGTGATTAGGTCTGCGTAGGCTTTCGCCACGCCGGTGGCGATAGTGCCGACACCCGGTTCGGAAACCAGTTTGACGGAAATCATCGCCTTCGGATTGACCTGCTTGAGGTCGAAAATCAGCTGCGCCAGATCCTCGATAGAGTAAATATCGTGGTGCGGCGGCGGGGAGATCAGCGTCACGCCAGGTACCGAATAACGCAGTTTGGCGATATAAGGCGTCACTTTGTCACCCGGCAACTGTCCGCCTTCACCGGGTTTCGCGCCCTGGGCGACTTTAATCTGGATCACGTCGGCATTCACCAGGTAGGCTGGGGTAACGCCGAACCGACCTGAAGCCACCTGCTTAATACGCGAGACTTTGTTGGTGCCGTAGCGCGCAGGGTCTTCGCCGCCTTCACCGGAGTTGGAGAAGCCGCCGATGCTGTTCATCGCTTCCGCCAGCGATTCATGCGCTTCCGGGCTCAGCGCGCCGATCGACATGGCCGCGGTATCGAAGCGTTTAAACAGCTCTTTCGCTGATTCCACTTCATTGATGCTTATGGCTTCATCGCCTGGGTTGAGCGCCAGCAGATCGCGCAGCGTGGCTGCCGGGCGTTCGTTAACCAACTTCGCGTATTCCTGATAATCACGGTATTCGCCGCTCTGAACCGCCTGCTGCAGGGTGCGAACGACGTCCGGGTTGTAGGCGTGATATTCGCCGCCGTGGACATATTTCAGCAAACCGCCCTGAGCCAGCGGTTTACGCGCCAGCCATGCGCGTTTCGACAGATTCAGCAGGTCCTGCTGGAAGTCGTCGAAACCGGCGCCGCCGATGCGGCTCACTACGCCCTGGAAGCAGAGGTCGGCCACGTCGCGATGCAGACCGACCGCTTCGAACAGCTTCGAGCAGCGGTAGGAGGCGATGGTCGAGATCCCCATCTTCGACATGATTTTGTACAGGCCTTTGTTGATGCCGTTACGGTAGTTCAGCATCACCGTACGGTATTCTTTATCGATAGCTTTGCTATCCACCAGCTTCGCCAGGGTTTCATAGGCAAGATATGGATAGATAGCCGTCGCGCCAAAGCCCAGCAGCACCGCAAAGTGGTGCGGATCGCGGGCGCTGGCGGTTTCGACGATGATGTTAGCGTCGCAGCGCAGGCTCTTATCGACGAGGCGCGTCTGGATGGCGCCAACGGCCATCGGCGCCGGTACCGGCAGACGGTCTTTCGCGATGTTGCGGTCGGACAGCACCAGCAGTACGGTGCCGTTACGTACCATCTGTTCCGCTTTATCGCACAGCGCTTTTACCGTCTCGGCCAGCGTGGTTTCGTTGGCATCAAAGGTAATATCCAGGGTGTCGGCGCGATAATGCTCCTCTTCCATGGTGGTCAGTTGTTTAAAGTCGGAGTACAGCAGGATCGGCGATTTGAAGCTCAGGCGGTGCGCCTGGCCTTCCGCTTCGCAGAAGACGTTCATTTCACGGCCGATGCTGGTGGCCAGCGACATCACGTGCGCTTCACGCAGCGGATCGATCGGCGGGTTTGTCACCTGGGCGAACTGCTGGCGGAAATAATCATAAATGATACGCGGCTGGCTGGAGAGCACGGCGAATGGGGTATCATCGCCCATCGAACCGACCGCTTCCTGGCCGTTTTCCCCCAGGACGCGCAGGACGGAGTCCAGCTCTTCGGCGCTGTAGTTAAACTGTTTCTGGTAGCTGGCGAGCGTGTCATCATCCAACTGACGGCTGCCGACTTCTTCTTCCGGCAGGTCTTCGAACGGCACCAGACGGCGGACGTTTTTCTCCATCCACTCTTTGTACGGATGGCGGCTTTTTAGATCGTTATCGGTTTCCGCCGAGTGCAGAATGCGCCCGCTGCGGGTATCGATGACCATCAGCTCGCCAGGCCCAACGCGGCCTTTTTCCATCACCTCATCAGGCTGGTAGTCCCAGATACCGACTTCAGACGCGCAGGTGATGAGTTTGTCTTTGGTGATGACGTAGCGCGCCGGACGCAGACCGTTACGGTCGAGGTTACAGGCGGCGTAGCGACCGTCGGACATGACGATGCCCGCCGGGCCGTCCCACGGCTCCATATGCATGGAGTTAAAATCGAAGAACGCGCGCAATTCCGGATCCATGTCCGGGTTATTCTGCCAGGCTGGCGGTACCAGCAGGCGCATCGCGCGGACGATATCCATCCCGCCTGCCAGCAGCAGTTCCAGCATATTATCCATCGAGCTTGAATCAGAGCCGGTTTCGTTGACGAACGGCGCGGCGTCATGCAGATCGGGGATCAGCGGAGTCTGGAATTTATAGGTACGGGCGCGGGCCCACTGGCGGTTACCGGTGATGGTATTGATTTCACCATTGTGCGCCAGATAGCGGAAAGGCTGCGCCAGCGGCCAGCGCGGCACGGTATTGGTGGAGAAGCGCTGGTGGAACAGGCAGATGGCGGATTCCAGACGCAGGTCCGCGAGGTCCAGGTAGAAGCGCGGCAAATCCGCCGGCATACATAGACCTTTATAGATATTAACCAGGTTCGACAGGCTACAAACGTAGAAATCTTTGTCTTCCTGCAGGCGCTTTTCAATGCGGCGGCGCGCGATGAACAGACGGCGTTCCATATCGCGCGGACGCCAGCCTGCCGGCGCGTTAACAAAAATTTGTTCAATACGAGGCAGCGAGGAGAGGGCGATTTCACCGAGCACGCCTTCATTGGTTGGCACATCGCGCCAGCCAACGATAGACAATGTTTCGCGTTGCAGCTCTTCTTCAACGATACGGCGCGCAGCGCTTGCCAGCTCGGGGTCTTTATTCAGGAACAGCATCCCGACGGCGTAGTTTTTGGCTAAGCGCCAGCCGCGCTCTTCCGCCACAATCCGGAAGAAACGATCGGGTTTTTGTAACAGCAGGCCGCAACCGTCGCCGGTTTTACCATCGGCCAGGATCGCGCCGCGGTGCTGCATTCGGGCCAGTGCGTGTATAGCGGTGCGCACTACCTTGTGGCTAGGTTCGCCTTCTATGTGGGCGATCAGGCCGAAACCACAGTTATCCCGCTCAAGGGATTTGTCGTACAACATATCAGTGAACCTCCCCAGGCTCTACGGGACGCCCCCTTAATCGATTGCGCGCAAGGCACAGCAAGAGCATGGCGACGGGGTAAGGGCATCTTTGCCTACCTCGCATTCGCCCTCTTTAAATCCTTTTCGCATCGGTACACAAGTTTGAGGACTTGCTATTAAGAGGGAATCTCAATTACTGCATAAATATGATGAGCAGAGCGCTCATCCAGAAAGCTTCCAGCGGATTCCCAACTTAGCGAGAATCCACACTTACGTCAAATGGCAATCTTATTTATACAAAAGTGTGCTAAGAGGTGTTTAATTTTATGATTTTAAAAAGAATTGTTGTTTTTTTAAAGGCATATAAACTCTCAGGGATGCGTAATCTAGTGTGATCTGTCTCACTATATCCGTAGCCTAAGATTACCTTTCTGTGCTGAATTGTATTTTTATGGCGGAATATTTGACTGCTGGTTGTCTTAATGGCAGGAAATAAAACTGTTTTTTGCTGCGACAAAGATAATTGAAACTCAGCATTGAAGTATAAGTAAATGTTATTACCGCGGGTGTGAATGAAACCGCGTTTATTTTGATTTAATATGCAATGAGGTAAGCGGCCGCGCTGACGATTGATCCAGGTCATCGCCGTCGGAGGCTAAAAATGGCAGGCTTGGCCCCTTTCTTGAGGCCGGTCTATCAGATTATGCAGTTACAAAAATTAGTCAACATGTTTGGTGGGGATCTTACGCGCCGCTACGGCGAAAAGGTTCATAAACTGACGCTGCATGGTGGATTTAGCTGCCCGAACCGGGATGGCACAATTGGCCGCGGCGGCTGCACATTTTGTAATGTCGCCTCCTTCGCCGACGAGGCCCAGCAGTACCGTTCGATTGCCGATCAGCTGGCGCACCAGGCGCAGTTGGTTAACCGAGCGAAACGCTATCTTGCTTATTTCCAGGCCTACACCAGCACCTTTGCCGAAGTACAGTTGCTGCGTTCAATGTATCAGCAGGCGGTGAACCAGGCGAATATCGTGGGGCTGTGCGTCGGCACCCGCCCCGACTGCGTTCCCGATGCGGTGCTGGACCTACTCAGCGAATATCGGGAGCAGGGCTATGAAATCTGGCTGGAGCTGGGATTGCAGACCGCGCATGATAAAACGCTGCATCGTATCAATCGCGGCCATGACTTTGCCTGCTACCAGCGCACCACCCGACTGGCGCGCGAGCGCGGATTAAAGGTCTGCGCGCATCTTATCGTCGGCCTGCCGGGCGAAACCCAGCAGCAGTGCCTGCACACCCTGCAACGGGTGGTCGACACCGGCGTCGATGGCATCAAACTGCACCCGCTGCACATCGTGACCGGCAGCATCATGGCGAAAGCCTGGCAGGCGGGTCGCCTGAACGGTATTGCGCTGGATGATTATACGATCACCGCCGGTGAGATGATTCGCCATACCCCGCCGGAGGTGATTTACCATCGCATCTCGGCCAGCGCCCGCCGCCCGACGCTACTGGCGCCGCTGTGGTGCGAAAACCGCTGGACCGGTATGGTCGAGTTGGACAAATACCTTAATACCCATGGCGTTCAGGGGTCGGCATTGGGGACGCCGTGGATCCAGCCTGCCTGATGTTCCACTTCCTTAACGGCTGATTACCGCCGCATTTTTTGCACAACTTACAGCGTAATGTTCAGAATTGGGTATTATTGTGCGGAGTTGGCGATAAGGAATCCCTCATGAAGCAAATTCGTATGCTGGCGCAGTACTATGTCGACCTGATGATGAAGTTAGGTCTGGTGCGCTTTTCAATGCTGTTGGCTCTGGCGCTGGTGGTGCTGGCTATCGTGGTGCAGATGGCCGTCACGATGGTGCTGCATGGACAGGTGGAGAGTATCGATGTCATCCGCTCTATCTTCTTCGGGCTGCTGATTACCCCCTGGGCGGTCTATTTTCTGTCAGTGGTGGTCGAACAGCTGGAAGAGTCGCGCCAGCGACTCTCGCGGCTGGTGGAAAAGCTGGAAGAGATGCGCGAGCGCGATCTTAAGCTTAACGTACAGCTCAAGGATAATATCGCCCAGTTGAACCAGGAAATTGGCGAACGTGAAAAAGCGGAAGCGGAGCGCGAAACCACGCTGGAACAGCTGAAAATAGAGATGAAAGAGCGCGAAGAGACGCAAATTCAGCTAGAGCAACAATCCTCTTTCCTGCGCTCTTTCCTTGATGCCTCACCGGATCTGGTTTTCTATCGTAACGAAGATAAAGAGTTCTCCGGCTGTAACCGGGCGATGGAGCTGTTGACCGGTAAAAGCGAAAAGCAGTTGATTCACCTCAAGCCGCAGGATGTCTATAGCGAAGAAGCCGCGGTGAAAGTGCTGGAGACCGATGAGAAAGTCTTCCGCCATAATGTCTCGCTGACCTACGAACAATGGCTCGATTATCCCGATGGGCGTAAAGCCTGCTTTGAGATCCGCAAGGTCCCCTACTATGACCGCGTGGGCAAGCGCCGTGGCCTGATGGGCTTTGGCCGCGATATTACCGAGCGTAAGCGCTATCAGGACGCGTTGGAGCGCGCCAGCCGGGACAAGACCACCTTTATCTCAACCATCAGCCACGAGTTGCGTACGCCGCTCAATGGCATCGTTGGGCTCAGCCGCATCCTGCTGGATACTGAATTGACCAACGAGCAGGAAAAATATCTGAAAACTATCCATGTTTCAGCGGTGACGCTGGGGAATATCTTCAACGATATTATCGATATGGATAAGATGGAGCGGCGCAAAGTTCAGCTTGATAATCAGGAGGTGGATTTTACCAGCTTCCTTGCCGATCTGGAGAACCTCTCAGGCCTACAGGCGCAGCAGAAAGGTTTGCGCTTTGTGATGGAGCCAACCCAGCCGCTGCCGCATAAGGTGATAACCGACGGCACGCGTCTGCGGCAGATCCTGTGGAACCTGATCAGCAATGCGGTGAAGTTTACCCAACAGGGCAATGTCACCGTGCGCGTCCGCTATGACGAAGGCGATATGCTGCACTTCGAAGTCGAGGACTCCGGTATCGGTATCCCGCAGGCGGAGCAGGACAAAATTTTCGCCATGTATTATCAGGTGAAAGACAGCCACGGCGGTAAACCGGCAACCGGTACCGGTATCGGGCTGGCGGTATCGCGCCGGCTGGCGCGCAATATGGGCGGCGATATCAGCGTGACCAGCCAGCCGGGGCAGGGGGCGACGTTTACCTTGACCGTACACGCGCAGGCGGTAGCTGATGAAGTTGAAGATACGCTGGCCGAAGACGATATGCCGCTGCCGGCGCTGAATGTGCTGCTGGTGGAAGATATCGAACTGAACGTGATTGTCGCCCGTTCGGTGCTGGAAAAATTGGGCAACAGCGTGGACGTGGCGATGACTGGTAAAGCCGCGCTGGAGATGTTCGAACCCGGCGAATACGACCTGGTGCTGCTGGACATTCAGCTACCGGACATGACCGGCCTCGATATCTCGCGACAGCTAAAACAACGCTATGCCGCCGATGAGTTGCCGCCGCTGGTGGCGCTGACCGCCAACGTCCTGAAGGACAAAAAAGAGTACCTTGATGCCGGCATGGATGATGTACTGAGCAAGCCGCTGTCGGTACCGGCGTTAACCGCGATCATCAAGAAATTCTGGGATGCGCCGGAAGACGATGGCCATGAGCCGCCTGCGGTGGATGTGGCGAAATCGGCATCGGTACTGGATACCGACATGCTGGAACAATATATTGAGCTGGTGGGGCCGAAGCTGATTACCGACGGGCTGGCGGTGTTCGAGAAGATGATGCCGGGCTACATGTCCGTGCTGGAATCGAATCTCACCGCGCGCGACCAGAAAGGTATCGTCGATGAAGGCCATAAAATTAAGGGCGCGGCGGGGTCGATAGGCTTGCGTCATATCCAGCAATTAGGGCAGCAGATCCAAACGCCAGATTTACCCGCCTGGGAAGACAACGTCGGCGAGTGGGTGGAAGAGATGAAATCCGAGTGGCAAAACGATGTTGCGGTACTGAAGGCCTGGATTGCGGCGGCGGATAAAAAATGACCCCGGATAAACCGGGGTGCGCGAATACTGCGCCAACACCAGGGAACTGGTTGTTGAGCCAGGATTGTTCGAGTGATTTTTTTACACGGCGCAACCTGAGGATTTGGCTTGCTCGCTCATTAAGATAGCAAACCATAAATATTTTGTTACGTGAATCGGTAAAATATGTGAAGCATAGCGAGTAAATCAAAATTATTTACTTGTTTCATAGAGTTGCGCTAAGGGGTTAGCAAGATGAAGAAGATTGGCGTGGTACTAAGCGGCTGTGGCGTTTACGACGGCGCAGAAATCCATGAAGCGGTCATTACCCTGTTGGCCATTGCGCGTCGCGGCGCGCAGGCGGTTTGCTTTGCGCCGGATAAGGCGCAAACCGACGTGATCAACCATCTGACCGGCGAAACGATGGCGGAAAGCCGCAACGTGCTGATTGAAGCGGCGCGCCTGGCGCGCGGCGCTATTCAGCCTTTGGCCAGCGCCCGCGCGGACGAGCTGGATGCGCTGATTGTGCCAGGCGGCTTTGGCGCGGCGAAAAACCTGAGTAATTTTGCCGCCCAGGGAAGTGAATGCGTTGTTGATCGCGATCTGCAGGCGTTAACGCTGGCGATGCACGAAGCGGGTAAGCCGCTGGGCTTTATGTGTATCGCGCCGGCGCTGTTGCCGAAGATTTTCCCGACGCCGCTGCGGATAACCATCGGTACCGATCCGGATACTGCCGAGGTGCTGGAAGAGATGGGCGCGGAGCACGTGCCGTGCCCGGTTGACGACATCGTGGTCGATGAAGACAACAAAGTGGTGACCACGCCTGCTTATATGCTGGCGCAGAATATTGCCGAGGCAGCCAGCGGTATTGAGAAACTGGTCGATCGCGTACTGGTTCTCGCTGAATGAGTAAGCGTGTTGCGCCGCTGGCGATGATTAAGCGCCTGCTGTTACGTCTGCTGCTGGTCTGTGTGGTGTTCTGGGGCGGCGGTATCGCCGTATTCAGCGTCCTGCCGGTGCCGTTCTCAGCGGTGATGCTGGAGCGCCAGGTTAGCGCCTGGTTCTCCGGTGATTTCCATTATGTCGCCCATTCTGACTGGGTTGGCATGGACGAGATTTCCCCCTGGATGGGGCTGGCGGTGATTGCCGCCGAAGATCAGAAATTCCCCGACCACTGGGGTTTTGACGTGCCGGCAATCGAAAAAGCGCTGGCGCACAACGAACGGAATGAAAATCGAATTCGCGGCGCGTCGACGCTGTCGCAGCAGACGGCAAAAAACCTGTTTTTATGGGATGGCCGTAGCTGGTTGCGCAAGGGGCTGGAAGTGGGGCTGACGGTCGGCATTGAAACGGTCTGGAGCAAGAAGCGCATTCTTACCGTGTACTTGAATATTGCCGAGTTTGGCGACGGTATTTTCGGCGTAGAAGCGGCGGCTCAGCGCTATTTTCATAAGCCGGCCAGCCGTTTAACCCCTGCAGAGGCCGCGCTGCTGGCGGCGGTATTACCGAACCCGATTCGGTTTCGCGCCGATGCGCCATCAGGCTATGTTCATAGCCGACAGGCATGGATCCTGCGCCAGATGCGTCAGTTAGGCGGCGAAGGCTTTATGCAGGCCAATAAGCTGCATTAACCGCAATCCCGCCGGGAGATGCTTAGTCTTCATCAAACCCGGCGTTGAACAGCGCAATCACCGCCGCCAGCGCTTCGACTTCCTGCGGGCCGCTGGCCTCAACTTCAATTTGGCGTCCTTTGGCGGAATCCAGCATCAGCAGGGCGATAACGCTGTTGGCTTCCGCTTCGGTGCCTTCGTCGTTGCGTAGCAACACTTCCGCATCGAAATTCTGCATCAGCTCGAAAAGCTTCATTGCCGGGCGCGCGTGCATGCCCAGCTTGTTGGTGATTTCAACGGTTTGCTTGACGGTCATGATTTACGTTTTTCCAGCGTCCGGTGACGAGATTGCACGTTCTTACCGCGCGAACGGAAGTAGTCAGCCAGCTGTTCGGCAATATAGACCGAGCGATGCTTACCGCCGGTACAACCAATGGCCACCGTCAGATAGCTGCGGTTATTGGTTTCCAGCATCGGCAACCATAGCTCCAGATAGCTACGCGTCTGGTAAATAAAGTTATGCACTTCCGTATGGCGATCGAGGAAGGCGGCGACCGGTTTATCGAGGCCGGTCATGGGGCGCAGCTTCGGATCCCAGTGCGGGTTTGGCAGGAAGCGGACGTCAAATACGTAATCGGCATCGATAGGGATACCGTGTTTGAAGCCGAATGATTCAAAGACCATCGTCAATTCACGCTCGCGTTTACCTAACAGGCGGGTACGCAGCATCTCGGCCAGTTCATGCACCGACATTTCGGAAGTATCGACGATCAGATCCGCACGGGAGCGCAGCGGCTCAAGCAGATCGCTCTCTTCGTCGATCGCGCTTTCAAGCGACAGATTCTTGCTGGAGAGCGGATGTAAGCGACGGGTATCGCTGTAGCGGCGGATCAGGGTGTTACGGTCGGCATCAAGGAACAGCAGCTGCGGGGAGAAGGATTCCGGCAGATTCTGCATCGCTTGTTCAAAGATTTCCGGTGATTCCGGCATATTGCGCACGTCAATGCTGACGGCCGCAGAGATATCGCGGTCGGCCAGCGTTCGCGCCAGCTCAGGCAACAGCACTACCGGCAGGTTATCCACACAGTAGAAGCCCATATCTTCCAGCGCTCGCAGGGCGACGGATTTCCCCGAGCCAGAGCGGCCGCTGACGATCATCAGTACCATGTACCGTTTCTCCTCAGTACGATAAAGGTTAAGACGCGACTCACGTTAAGCGTCATCGCTGCTTCCTGCTTCGGTGATGATCTCATACAACTCTTCATCGCTCACCGCAGCGCGCAGGCGACGGCAGATGGTTTTGTCCGCCAGACGTTTGGCGACCAGCGAGAGCGTATGCAGATGGGTTTTGGTTTGATCGGCCGGCACCAGTAGCGCAAACAGCAGATCGACCGGCTGATTGTCGATCGCATCGAAGGCGATCGGCGTTTCCAACTGCACAAATACGCCAACGGCGCGCAGGGTATCCTCTTCAAGCTTGCCGTGAGGGATCGCAATGCCGTTGCCGATCCCGGTACTGCCCATTTTTTCACGGGTCAGGATCGCTTCAAAGACCACCTGCGGCGGTAAACCTAGCTGCTTCGCCGCCAGTTCGCTGATGATTTCCAGCGCGCGTTTCTTGCTCTGGCAGTGAACCTGGCTACGGGTACAATCCTGGTTAAGGACATTGCTCAGTTGTAGAGCGGAATCGTTGTTCATCATAATTTCACCTGAGCTGCCCTTATCCGCGGGCTGCGGATAAGGGCGATCGCCCGGACAATTAGTGTTGTTTCAGTTTATCTTTATGTTTTGTTAACTGTCTTGCCAGCTTATCGATAAGACCATCGATAGCGGCATACATATCCTGCCCTTCCGCACTGGCATGGATTTCGCCACCGTTGACATGCAAATTGGCGTCCGCGATTTGCGTCACCTTCTCTACTTTTAACACAATATAGACCTGGTTGATCCTATCGAAAAACTGCTCCAGTTTGCTGAACTTCGTAGTGACGAAGTCGCGCATGGCGGGAGTGATCTCGACGTTGTGTCCTGTAATGTTGAGCTGCATAGTGTCTTCCTTATCGGTTGTGTCAGACCAGTTGTTTGCGCTGGTTTGACGGCGGAATGGATAAAGACTCTCGGTACTTAGCAACAGTACGCCGCGCCACCATAATACCCTGATCGGAGAGCATGGTGGTGAGCTTGCTGTCGCTCAACGGCTTCGCGGGGTTCTCCGCGGCGATTAACTTCTTCACCAGCGCACGAATGGCGGTAGACGAGGCTTCACCGCCGCCTTCGGTATTGACGTGGCTGGAGAAGAAATACTTCAACTCAAAAATACCGCGTGGACTGTGCAGATATTTTTGCGTGGTAACGCGTGAAATGGTTGATTCATGCATCTCGACGGCCTGGGCGATATCCGCCAGCACCATCGGTTTCATAAATTCTTCACCCTGCTCAAAGAAGGCCTGCTGCTGTTCGACGATGCAGCGGCTGACGCGCAGCAGGGTATCGTTACGGCTCTCAAGGCTCTTAATCAGCCAGCGGGCTTCTTGCAGGTTGCTGCGGATAAACTGGCTGTCGGCGTCGTTGCGCGCATTATTGCCCATCGCCGCGTATTGCTGATTAATCTTCAGCCGCGGAATGCTGTCGGAATTGAGCTCGACGACCCAGCGGCCGTTAACCTTGCGCACCAGTACATCCGGGATCACGTATTCCGGCTCGCTGGTTTGAATGGACTGACCCGGGCGCGGATCCAGCGACTGGATCAGGCAAACCGCCTCTTTCAGAACGTCTTCTTTCAAGCGAGTGACGCGCATCAGGCTACGGAAATCGTGGTTGGCCAGGAGATCAAGATGCTCGCTGATAATCAACCTGGCTTCTTCCAGCCACGGCGTCTCTTTGGCAAATTGTGAAAGCTGGATCAGCAGGCAGTCACGGAGATCCCTGGCGGCGACGCCGACCGGATCGAAACGCTGTACGCGCTTGAGTACCGCTTCAACTTCCTCAAGACCAATTTCATCATCTTCGATACTGTCGACAATGTCCTGAATGGAAATAGTGAGGTAGCCGGTCTCGTCAACGGCATCGACGATGGAGGTGGCTATCGCGCGGTCGGTATCGGTGAATGGCGTGAGCTCGACCTGCCACATCAGATAATCCTGCAGGCTTTGGGTGGTCTCACCCTGATAGATCGGCAGTTCATCGTCCTGGTAGTCGACGCCATTACCCGACGGCGTGCCGGCGGTGTAGATTTCATCCCAGCTGGCGTCTAGCGGGAGCTCGTCCGGCATCTCTTTTTGTTCGAGCGCGTCGACGGTATCCAGAGACTCGCGGTCCTCGGCTTCTGTGGTTTCAACCTCTTCGTGAAGATCGGTTTGCTCAAGCAACGGGTTACTCTCCAGCGCCTGCTGGAGTTCTTGCTGGAGTTCTAACGTGGACAGCTGCAACAAGCGGATGGCCTGCTGCAGTTGGGGCGTCATGGCAAGCTGTTGGCTTAGCCTTAATTGCAAACCTTGCTTCATGTTCAGGGTCAATATCTCCGGCTAAAACGTCTATAACCTCTACCCTATCAGAGTCTGAAGTCTTCCCCAAGGTACACGCGTTTAACCTGCTCGTCTTCAAGGATTTGCTGCGGGGTGCCGTGGGCGATGAGATGGCCCTGGCTCACGATATAAGCTCGTTCACAGACCGCCAGCGTCTCCCTGACGTTATGGTCAGTAATGAGTACGCCCAGCCCGCTGTCGCGCAGGTGTTCGATGATGCGTTTAATATCGATAACAGAGATAGGGTCAACCCCGGCGAACGGTTCATCCAGCAGGATGAATTTCGGGTTCGCCGCCAGCGCGCGGGCGATTTCGACGCGGCGGCGTTCACCGCCGGAGAGCGCCTGGCCCAGGCTATCGCGCAGGTGTTCAATGTGGAACTCTTCCATCAGCTCTTTAGCGCGATCTTCACGTTGTTCGCTGCTGAGATCGTCGCGGATCTGTAGCACCGCCATCAGATTATCGTAGACGCTCAGGCGGCGGAAAATAGAGGCTTCCTGCGGCAGGTAACCGATGCCGCGGCGCGCGCGGGCATGTAGCGGCAGCAGGCTGATATCTTCATCGTCAATGATGATGTTGCCGGCGTCGCGCGGCACGATGCCTACCACCATATAAAAGGTGGTGGTCTTACCGGCGCCGTTCGGGCCCAGCAGGCCGACGATTTCACCGGAGTTGACGGTCAGGCTGACGTCTTCCACCACGCGGCGGCCTTTGTAGGCTTTGGCGAGATTTTTTGCAGTTAATGTTGCCATAACGGATTACTTACCTTTCTTCTGCTGATCGCCGCTTTTGTCCTGCAACTGCGAAGGTACCAGCACCGTAGTCACGCGACCGCCTTTGTTGCTGAAGGCCTGCATTTTCTGCTCTTTCACCAGATAGGTGATTTTGTCGCCCTGAATATTGCTATCCAGCTGTTCCAGATGCGCGTTGCCGGTCAGTACCACGAAATCGTTCTGCAGTTCATAATGCATTTTCGACGCGCGGCCTTTCACCGGCTTGCCGTTGTCCTGCATCTGATAGAAGGTGGCCGGATTGCCGAAACCGTCGATCACCTCTTTGCCTTTTTCACCGCCAGGGCGGGTAACCACGACTTTGTCGGCATTGATTTTAATGGTCCCCTGGGTGACGACCACGTTGCCGGTGAAGGTCACGACGTTGCCCTGCATATCCAACGACTGCTGATCGGACTCGATGTGAATCGGCTGATCGGTATCGCCGGTTTTTGCCAGAGCCGGCAGGCTCGCGGCCAGAAGCGCGCTTGCGAGCGCAATGTTAAGGCTGAGTTTGTTTGTTCTGAATTTCATAAGAGGTTCTAACCTTTTCAATCAGCTCGGCATTTTTGCTGCGTAGGTTCCCGCGCATTTTCAGGCCGCTGGAATTAAATGTTGTTCCGTACAACGTCACCATATCGTCAGAGGTTACATCCTGGGTCACCAGGTTTACCTGCGCGTTATCGGTGGTAATTTTGCGCAGTTGAGAGTCGGGGCTCAACGCGTCGACCTCAACATGGCCGTAAAGATACAGCATACGGTCGTTGGTTAACTTGGCTTTATCCGCTCTGATTGACCAGGTCGGAACCTTATTGGTATCAAAGGTGGTCATCACCGGATTGGTGAACCACGATACTTCTTGTTCGGAAAAGTATTCGACATGCTCGGCTATCAGACGATAGCTCAGCGCGCCTTCCGGGCTGTACACCACGGTATCGGTATGCTCGCTTTTATACGTCGGATCGTTAGGATTGACCGCGACGGTCGCGGTGTCGTCCGTACTCGCCAGGTTCAGGCCGATCAGGATCAACGCGACCAGCGATAGTAAGATGATAACCCAACGTCTGGTTTTACTCATATTGATTGCCCTTTGGCCTCATCAAGCTTGCCCTGCGCCAATAGTAACAAATCGCAGACTTCGCGTACCGCGCCGCGTCCGCCGTTAATTCGCGTGACGTAATTCGCCCGCGGGAGCAACAGCGGATGCGCATCGGCGACGGCGACGCTTAAACCGACTTCCGCCATTACCGGCCAGTCGATCAGATCGTCGCCAATATAAGCGACTTCATCCGGACGAACCGCCAGTTTGCTTAATAATTCACGAAACGCCAACAGCTTATCGGACTGACCTTGATACAGATGCGTAATGCCCAGCGTCTGGCAGCGGTCTTCTACCAGTTTAGCTTTTCGCCCGGTAATAATCGCGACTTCAATACCGGAAGTCAGCGCGCAGCGGATCCCGTAGCCATCGCGGACGTTAAACGCTTTCAGCTCTTCGCCGTTGTTGCCCATATAGATAAGACCGTCGGAAAGCACGCCGTCGACGTCGAGAATCAGTAAACGGATCTTCGCCGCCCGGTCGATAAATTCCTGGCTTACCGGCCCGTAGCAGGTGTCGACCTGGGCATCAGCATTATTCATTATTTTATCCTTACTTACACTACGCCAGCGCGCAGCAGATCGTGCATATGTACCACACCTAGCAGCCGGTCGCCATCGGCAACCAGCACGCAGGTGATATGGCGGGACTGCATCAGGTTGAGCGCATCTACCGCCAGCATGCCTGGACGAATGCGGATCCCGCCTGGGGTCATGACTTCAGCGATGCTGGCGTTGCGCATATCGACGCCGGTATCGAAGACGCGGCGCAGGTCGCCATCGGTGAAGATGCCGATGATATTCATCTCGTCATCGCAGATGGCCGTCATGCCCAGATTTTTGCGGGTGATTTCCAGCAGCGCGTCGCGCAGGGTAGCCTGCAGGCCGACGTGGGGGATCTCGTCGCCAGTATGCATAATATCATTGACCCGCAGCAGCAGCTTACGACCGAGTGCGCCGCCGGGGTGCGACAGGGCGAAATCTTCGGCGGTAAAGCCGCGCGCTTCGAGCAGCGCCACGGCGAGGGCGTCACCCATCACCAGCGCGGCGGTGGTGCTGGAGGTCGGCGCCAGCCCTAGCGGGCAGGCCTCTTTCGGCACTTTCACACACAGATGAATATCGGCGGCGCGCGCCATGCTGCTATCCGGACGGCTGGTGACGCAGATAAGCGGCACCTGCTGGCGTTTAAGCACCGGAATCAACGCCAGGATTTCATTAGATTCACCTGAGTTAGATAACGCGATGACCACATCCTGCGGCGTCACCATCCCCAGATCGCCGTGAGCGGCTTCACCGGGATGGACAAAAAAAGCCGAGGTGCCGGTACTGGCGAAAGTCGCCGCCATTTTGCGCCCGATATGCCCGGATTTGCCCATACCCATCACCACGACCTTACCGCCGCAGCGGAAAATCGTCTCACAGGCACGGGTGAAATCTTCATTAATATACTGATCGAGCTGGGCCAGACCTTCACGTTCAATTTCCAGAACCTGACGTCCTGCCTGTTGAAAGTCAAAATCCGTTGGCAAATCTATTTGCGACATGATGTTACCCCAATTCATTCAACGAAGTACGGCGCTGAACAGAACAGCACCGCCAACCAAACCATAAAGCCGCCGACCAGCAAGGCGCCCGCTACGCGCCCCGGCTGCCGTTTACGCCGCCAGCACAGCAGCGCGAAGATCGCGCTGACCAGCAGCATCACGCTGTAGTCGCGCGTAAAAGCTTCAGCAGGGAAGGCGCCAGGGGCGATTAACGCCGGCAGCCCGAGCACCAGCACGAGATTAAGGATATTGGCGCCAATGATATTCCCGATGGCGATATCGTCTTCCCCTTTTCGTGCGCCGGCGATGGCGGTGGCCAGTTCCGGCAGGCTGGTGCCGATAGCAATGACCGTTAAGCCCACCGTCAGTTCGCTAATGGCGAAATAGTTCGCCAACACCGTGGCGTTATCCACCACCATACGGGTGGCCATCGGCATGACGATCATCGCCACCCCAAGCCACAGCAGGGCGACGGGTAGCGAACCGCCGCGCGGCAGCTCCGCCAGCTGTTCCCGGGTCAGGCTATCGCTGCCCTGGCGTTCCGCCAGGCGCGCTATTTTTAGGGTAAACACCAGCCACAGTATGGCCAGCGCCAGTAAAAATAGCCCGTCCAGACGCGAGAGCTGGCCATCGTAGAGCACAAATCCCGCCAGTAAACTGACCAGCAACATTAGCGGCAATTCGCGGCGCAGGATATCAGAATGCACGGTAAATGGATGGAGCAGGGCGGCAAGACCGAGAATTAATAGAATATTCGTAATATTGGATCCCAACGCCGTACCGATCGCCAGATCGGTTTGCCCGTGAAGGGAGGCGGCGGTGGAAACGATGATCTCCGGCAGGCTGGTACCGATGCTCACGACCGTCATGCCGATGATGAGCGGCGGGATCCCCATCATGCGACACAGTATTGAAGCGGCGTATACCAGACGATCGGCGCTGTAAACTACCAGCAGTAAACCAATTATTAACAGAGCCGTTGCTAAGAGCATCTAAAGTCCTTTCTTCAGGTATAATCGTCGCCTCGCTGGCCGTCCGTACGCAGCGTAACGAATTCTTAATTTTGACTTTATGTGTGGCAAAAGTAAAACAAATGCCAGCTTTCGCTAACCCGGGCAGGTAAGATTCTGTAAAAATGTTGGGTTTGTGGTGAAAGAAAGCGCCATGCTTAGCCCGAAGGTTTAGTAAGGATGATTTTATGAGCCAAACTCTGGCGAATTTAGTCGAGGTTCGCGGTATTCGTTTCTCTCGGGGCGACCGCGTCATCTTCGATGATATCTCGCTATCGGTGCCTCGCGGCAAGATTACCGCCATTATGGGGCCATCGGGGATCGGCAAGACGACCCTGCTGCGTTTGATCGGCGGCCAGATCCCGCCGGACAGCGGCGAGATCCTGTTTGACGGCGAAAACGTGCCGCAAATGACGCGCTCGCGGCTGTATACCGTGCGTAAACGCATGAGCATGCTGTTTCAGTCCGGCGCGCTATTCACCGATATGAACGTGTTTGATAACGTAGCTTACCCGCTGCGCGAACATACCCAGTTGCCGGATGCGCTACTGCACACCACCGTCATGATGAAGCTGGAGGCGGTTGGGCTACGCGGCGCGGCGAAACTGATGCCTTCGGAACTCTCCGGCGGGATGGCGCGGCGCGCGGCATTGGCGCGGGCGATTGCCCTTGAGCCGGATCTGATCATGTTTGATGAACCTTTCGTCGGACAGGATCCCATCACCATGGGCGTATTGGTTAAACTTATCTCAGAGCTGAATAGTACCCTGGGAGTGACCTGCATTGTGGTATCGCACGACGTACCGGAAGTGCTGAGCATTGCGGATTACGCCTACATCGTGGCGGATAAGAAAATCGTTGCCCACGGCAGCGCGCAATCGCTGCGTGAAAATAGCGATCCGCGCGTGCGCCAGTTCATTGATGGCATCGCTGACGGCCCGGTGCCGTTCCGCTATCCTGCGGGCGATTACCACCATGATTTATTAGGCAAAGGGAGCTAAACGACTCATGCTATTCAATGCGTTGGCAGCGCTCGGACACCGCGGCATCAAAACCACCGCGACCTTCGGGCGCGCCGGATTAATGCTGTTTAATGCCGTGGTGGGCAAGCCGGAATTTCGCAAACATGCTCCGCTGCTGGTGCGCCAGCTGTATAACGTCGGCGTGTTATCGATGCTGATTATTATCGTCTCGGGGCTGTTCATCGGTATGGTACTGGGGCTGCAGGGCTATCTGGTATTAACGACCTATAGCGCAGAGACCAGCCTGGGTATGCTGGTGGCACTGTCGCTGCTGCGCGAGCTGGGGCCGGTGGTAGCCGCACTGCTTTTCGCCGGGCGAGCCGGTTCGGCGTTAACCGCCGAGATTGGCCTGATGCGGGCGACCGAGCAGCTCTCCAGCATGGAAATGATGGCGGTGGATCCGCTGCGCCGGGTGATTTCGCCGCGCTTCTGGGCCGGGGTTATCTCGCTTCCGCTGTTGACGATCATATTCGTCGCCGTAGGCGTCTGGGGCGGTTCGCTGGTTGGCGTCAGCTGGAAAGGCATCGACGCGGGGTTCTTCTGGACCGCGATGCAAAATGCCGTCGACTGGCGAATGGATCTGGTTAACTGCCTGATTAAAAGCCTGGTTTTTGCCGTTACGGTAACCTGGATTGCGTTATTCAATGGTTATGACGCTATCCCCACTTCCGCTGGAATTAGCCGGGCAACGACGCGCACCGTGGTGCATTCGTCGCTGGCGGTTCTGGGGCTGGATTTTGTGCTGACTGCGCTGATGTTTGGGAATTAAGTTCATGCAAACGAAAAAAAATGAGATCTGGGTAGGTGTGTTCTTACTGGCGGCGCTGCTGGCGGCGCTGTTTGTCTGTCTGAAGGCGGCGAACGTCACCTCGTTGCGTACCGAACCGACTTACCGTCTTTATGCGACCTTCGATAACATCGGCGGCCTGAAAGCACGTTCACCGGTGCGCATCGGCGGTGTGGTGGTCGGTCGCGTCGCGGATATCACCCTCGATCCAAAAACCTATCTGCCGCGCGTTGCCATCGATATCGACGAAAGCTACAACCACATTCCGGATACCAGCTCGCTGGCGATTCGTACTTCTGGTTTGCTCGGGGAACAGTACCTGGCGCTGAACGTCGGGTTTGAAGACCCGGAACTGGGCACCGCGATTCTTAAAGACGGCGGTACGATTCAGGACACCAAGTCCGCCATGGTGCTGGAAGATCTGATTGGCCAGTTCCTCTATAACAGCAAAGGCAGCGATAATCAGAATTCTGACAATGATAAGGCGGCGGCTGAGGGTCATACTGACGCTACGCCGCAGGCCGGCATGACGCATTAATTTCAGGAGAGACAAGATATGTTTAAACGCTTACTCATGGTCGCCATGCTGGTGATTGCTCCACTAACAGCCGCGCATGCCGCGGATCAAACTAACCCGTATAAGTTGATGGACGAAGCGGCGCAGAAGACCTTCGATCGTCTGAAGAACGAACAGCCGAAGATCAAAGCCAACCCGAACTATCTACGTGATATCGTCGATCAGGAACTGCTGCCTTACGTGCAGGTGAAATATGCCGGCGCGCTGGTGCTGGGCCGTTACTACAAAGAGGCGACGCCTGCACAGCGTGAAGCCTATTTCGCCGCCTTCCGCGAGTATCTGAAACAGGCTTACGGTCAGGCGCTGGCGATGTATCACGGCCAGACTTACCAAATTGCGCCTGAGCAGCCGCTGGGCAGTGCAACCATCGTGCCGATTCGCGTGACCATCCTCGACCCGAATGGCCGTCCTCCGGTACGTCTGGACTTCCAATGGCGTAAAAATACCCAGACCGGCAACTGGCAGGCTTATGACATGATCGCCGAAGGCGTCAGCATGATCACCACCAAACAAAACGAGTGGAGCGACCTGCTGCGCACGAAAGGTGTTGATGGTCTGACCGCGCAGCTGAAAGCTATTTCTGCCCAGCCTATCACTCTGGATCAGAAGAAATAATGAGCGAACAACTGAGCTGGAACCGCGACGGTGAACGCCTGGCGTTGCGCGGCGAACTGGATCAGGAATTTATACTGCCGCTGTGGAAAGCGCGCGCGCAGGCGACCGACGGCGTATCCACTATCGACCTCAGCGACGTTTCACGGGTCGATAGCGCCGGGGTAGCGTTGCTGGTTCATTTTGTCGCGCTGGTACGTCGGCAGGGCAAAACGGCGCAAGTGGTAGGGAAAAGCGAAAACCTGCAAACGCTGGTTAGTCTTTACAACCTTCCGGCGGACATGATCCCGTAAATTTTTCAGTAGGTTAATGCTGAAGCTATTCTGAAAGCCCCATCAATCTGTTCGATGGGGCTTTTTGCTTGTTTAAGACAGCGCCACTTTCCTCTAAGATGTTGGGCTGTTTTCACACTCAGAAAAATGTGATCCCATGGAAAATCATGAAATTCAGACCGTGCTGATGAACGCACTCTCCCTTCAGGAAGTCCACGTCTCTGGCGATGGCAGCCACTTTCAGGTTATCGCTGTGGGTGAGATGTTTGACGGCATGAGCCGGGTAAAAAAACAGCAGGCTATCTACGCGCCGCTGATGGAATATATTGCCGACAATCGCATTCATGCGCTGTCGATCAAAGCGTTTACCCCGCAAGAATGGGCACGCGATCGCAAACTTAATGGCTTTTAAGCTGTAGGGATGTTCCCTACAGCGTTGATGAATTTTTAACCGAGAACAGAATCAATGGATAAATTCCGTGTTCAGGGGCCGACTCGCCTGCAGGGCGAGGTCACCATTTCCGGCGCTAAAAACGCTGCCCTGCCAATCCTCTTTGCCGCGCTGTTAGCCGAAGAGCCGATTGAAATCCAGAACGTACCGAAGCTGAAAGATATCGATACCACCATGAAGCTGCTGAGCCAGCTGGGCGCGAAGGTCGAGCGCAATGGTTCCGTATGGATCGATGCTGGCCCGGTAAATGTTTTCTGTGCTCCGTACGATTTAGTGAAAACCATGCGCGCTTCCATCTGGGCGCTGGGGCCGCTGGTGGCGCGTTTCGGCCAGGGCCAGGTTTCTCTGCCGGGCGGCTGCGCTATCGGCGCGCGTCCGGTCGACCTGCACATTACCGGCCTGGAACAGCTGGGCGCGGAAATCAAACTGGAAGAAGGCTATGTGAAGGCGTCGGTTAACGGGCGTCTGAAAGGCGCGCATATCGTGATGGATAAGGTCAGCGTAGGCGCGACCGTGACTATCATGAGCGCGGCGACGCTGGCTGAAGGCACGACCGTGATTGAAAACGCCGCGCGCGAGCCGGAAATCGTCGATACCGCCAACTTCCTTAACGCGCTGGGCGCGAAGATTACGGGTCAGGGTTCCGACCGTATCACCATTGAGGGCGTTGCGCGCCTGGGCGGCGGCGTTTATCGCGTGCTGCCGGACCGTATCGAAACCGGTACCTTCCTGGTCGCTGCGGCGATCTCCGGCGGTAAAATTATGTGCCGTCATGCGCAGCCTGATACCCTGGATGCGGTACTGGCTAAGCTGCGTGAAGCTGGCGCGGACATTGAAGTCGGTGAAGACTGGATTAGCCTCGATATGCACGGCAACCGTCCGAAAGCGGTCAACGTGCGTACCGCGCCGCACCCGGGTTTCCCAACCGACATGCAGGCGCAGTTCACCTTGCTGAACCTGGTGGCTGAAGGAACGGGCGTTATCACTGAAACCATCTTCGAGAACCGCTTCATGCACATTCCGGAACTGATCCGTATGGGCGCGCACGCGGAAATCGAAAGTAATACCGCGATTTGCCATGGTGTCGCGAAGCTGTCCGGCGCACAGGTCATGGCGACCGACCTGCGTGCATCTGCAAGCCTGGTGCTGGCGGGTTGTATTGCGGAAGGGACGACCATCGTCGACCGTATCTATCATATCGATCGCGGCTATGAGCGCATCGAAGATAAACTGCAGGCTCTGGGCGCGAATATCGAACGCGTCAAAGGCGAGTAATTCTGCTGCGGTAGCAGCCCTCTGACGTCCGTCCGGGGGCTGCTATCGATCTCTCCCTCACGTTAGGTCTTATGTCTCTTCTGACGCATCATCTGCGTTCTGTCGATGAACTGATGGGTAATGGGGTCGTGGTAACGCGATGGCCAGATAACCCACGGATCGGTTCCCAGCGCGTTCGCAATAATCAATTCGCCTTTAGGCCACGGACGGGTTAGCGCGTTGGCAAGCGTAGAAGAGCTTAATCCGTGACGTCGCGACTCAGCTGCGAGGGACGTCCCCTTTTTGCGAAGGCCGGCAATAATATCCGCTGAATGCCAGTCGATGAACTTATCCATAAATTCTCCCGGTGATAACTGTCTGCGCGTCAATACGGACGGCCGAAATACTATACCCTGGTTCTTATATGGTTTTAACAAGTTCCCTTATTGTTCTTGTACATTCAGAATATATTAAGGTTTCTGGCGTTATTTGAAGAATATTGGATTTTATTGGAACTCTCCCGCGCGGTGAGCACGGGAGAGAGGAGGGGATTAGTGGTCGCGCTGAACGGCGATATGCGCAAGGCCGATGAGGGCATCGCGCCATGGCGTATCCGGCAGAACCTGCAGTGCGGCGATAGCTTTATCGGCTTCCTCTTCCGCACGTTTCTGCGTCCACTCCAGCGAACCGCAGGCCGCCATGGTTTCAAGTACCGCGTCAAGCAGATGACGCCCGTTACCCTGCTCGATAGCGCCGCGAATCATTGCCGCCTGATCCGGGGTACCGTGATGCATAGCGTGTAGCAGAGGCAGCGTAGGTTTGCCTTCGTTCAGATCATCACCGACGTTTTTGCCAAGGCGCTCGCCATCGGAACTGTAATCCAGCAGATCGTCAATCAGCTGGAACGCGGTGCCGAGGTAACGGCCGTAATCCTGCAGCGCCTGTTCTTCTTCCGCGCTGCAACCAGCCAGGATACCGGAACACTGCGAAGCGGCTTCAAACAGACGGGCGGTCTTACTGTAGATGACCCGCATATAATTCTCTTCCGTGATATCCGGGTCGTTGACGTTCATCAACTGCAGGACTTCGCCTTCGGCAATGACGTTTACGGCTTCCGACATCACCTCCAGCACCTTCAGCGAACCGAGACGAGTCATCATCTGGAAGGCGCGGGTGTAGATAAAGTCGCCCACCAGTACGCTGGCGGCGTTACCGAACGCGGCATTGGCCGTCGCCTTGCCGCGGCGCATATCGGACTCGTCGACGACGTCGTCATGCAGTAGGGTCGCGGTATGAATAAATTCGATCAGTGCGGCGATGTTGACGTGCGCATTCCCCTGATAGCCGACCGCGCGAGCTGCAAGCACGGCGATCATCGGACGAATACGTTTTCCGCCTCCGCTGACGATGTAGTAGCCTAACTGATTGATAAGCTGAACATCTGAGTTGAGCTGCTCAAGGATTGCCGCATTGACACCCGCCATATCCTGCGCGGTTAACTCATTGATTTTTTCTAAATTCATCGCAAAAGCCGGGCCAAATGTCCTGTTACCGCGAATCCAGGTGGGATCACAGAAGGATTAAGATAGAATTAAAAGAAGATATGATTGTACTGAAAAATCAGCGCAGATAAACGTTAGCGTGAAAGTTGTGTTTTTTTTCTGCGTTGATCGATGATCGCTCTTGTCAAAGGGTCGCGTTTTGCGTAATATTCGCGCCCTATTGTGAATATTTATAGCGCACTCTGAATCACACGAAGAGGTGCGCGGAAGCGGAGTTTTATATGTACGCGGTTTTCCAAAGTGGTGGTAAACAACACCGAGTAAGCGAAGGTCAGACCGTTCGCCTGGAAAAGCTGGACATCGCAACTGGCGAAGCTGTTGAGTTCGCTGAAGTTCTGATGATCGCAAACGGTGAAGAAATCAAGATCGGCGTTCCCTTCGTTGAGGGCGGCGTAATCAAAGCTGAAGTTGTTGCTCACGGTCGTGGCGAGAAAGTTAAAATCGTTAAGTTTCGTCGTCGTAAACACTATCGTAAGCAAGCAGGCCACCGTCAGTGGTTCACTGATGTGAAAATCACTGGCATCAGCGCCTAAGACTTGAGGGAGTAGATTTAAATGGCACATAAAAAGGCTGGCGGCTCGACTCGTAACGGTCGCGATTCAGAAGCTAAACGTCTGGGCGTAAAACGTTTCGGCGGTGAAGCAGTTCTGGCAGGTAGCATCATCGTTCGTCAACGTGGTACTAAATTCCACGCTGGCACCAACGTTGGTTGCGGCCGTGACCACACTCTGTTCGCTTTGACTGACGGTAAAGTCAAGTTCGAAGTTAAAGGCCCGAAAAACCGTAAATTCATCAGCATCGTTGCTGAATAAGTTTTTCGCGTCCTGGTGACGGATGAAAGCCCCGCAACACGTTGCGGGGCTTTTTACATTAGAATCCCGGAAAAAATTTCTGCAGGGAAAACGGGCATCATGAAGCAGCAGGCCGGCATTGGCATTCTTTTGGCGCTAACCACCGCGATGTGTTGGGGAGCACTGCCAATTGCAATGAAGCAGGTTCTTGAAGTGATGGAGCCGCCAACGGTGGTCTTTTATCGCTTTTTGATGGCCAGTATTGGTCTTGGCGCGATCCTCGCCATCAAAGGCAAACTGCCGCCGCTGCGAATTTTTCGCAAGCCGCGCTGGTTGGTTTTATTAGCGATTGCTACCGGCGGTCTGTTCGGTAACTTCATTCTGTTCAGCTCTTCCCTGCAATATCTCAGTCCAACGGCCTCCCAGGTCATCGGCCAGCTATCGCCGGTCGGCATGATGGTGGCAAGCGTTGTGATTCTGAAAGAGCGCATGCGCGGTACCCAGGTTGTAGGGGCGCTGATGTTGCTCAGCGGGCTGGTGATGTTTTTCAACACCAGCCTGATTGAAATCTTTACCCGTCTCACGGACTACACGTGGGGGGTAATTTTTGGTGTCGCAGCGGCAACGGTGTGGGTAAGCTACGGGGTCGCGCAAAAGGTGTTATTGCGGCGCCTGGCATCACAGCAGATACTATTTTTGCTGTACACTTTATGTACTATCGCATTACTGCCACTCGCTAAACCGGGGGTAATATCCCAACTGAGCGACTGGCAACTGGCTTGCCTGATTTTTTGCGGGCTGAATACCCTGGTCGGCTACGGGGCGCTGGCGGAAGCCATGGCGCGCTGGCAGGCGGCGCAGGTCAGCGCGTTAATTACCTTAACGCCACTGTTTACGCTACTGTTTTCTGATTTATTATCAATGGCCTGGCCCGATGTTTTCGCCAGACCGATGTTAAACCTGATTGGTTATCTCGGTGCGTTTGTCGTGGTTGCGGGCGCGATGTATTCCGCCATTGGCCATCGTCTTTGGGGACGCTGGCGCAAGCGAGAAGCGGTTGTACCGCTGCCCCGCTCAGGCGAATGATTTACGGAGAGTAAAATGAAGTTTGTAGATGAAGCAACGATCCTGGTCGTAGCAGGTGACGGCGGCAATGGTTGCGTTAGCTTCCGCCGCGAAAAATATATTCCGCGAGGCGGCCCGGACGGCGGCGATGGCGGTGACGGCGGTGACGTTTGGCTGGAAGCTGACGAGAACCTCAACACCCTGATCGACTATCGATTCGAAAAATCTTTCCGCGCAGAACGCGGACAAAACGGTCAGAGCCGCGACTGCACCGGTAAACGCGGTAAAGATGTCACGGTGAAAGTGCCTGTAGGGACCCGCGTCATCGACCAGGGAACCGGCGAGACCATGGGCGATATGACCAAGCACGGTCAGCGTTTAATGGTCGCGAAAGGCGGATGGCACGGTCTTGGCAACACGCGCTTCAAATCATCCGTTAACCGTACCCCGCGTCAGAAAACCATGGGTACGCCGGGCGATAAGCGGGATCTGCAGCTCGAACTGATGCTGCTGGCCGACGTGGGGATGCTGGGGATGCCGAATGCCGGTAAATCCACCTTCATTCGCGCGGTCTCCGCGGCGAAGCCGAAAGTGGCCGACTATCCATTTACCACTCTGGTGCCGAGCCTGGGCGTGGTGCGTATGGATAACGAGAAGAGCTTTGTGGTCGCCGATATTCCGGGGCTGATTGAAGGCGCGGCGGAAGGCGCTGGCCTTGGTATTCGCTTCCTTAAGCACCTCGAGCGCTGCCGCGTGCTGCTGCACCTTATCGACATCGAGCCTATCGACGGTTCCGATCCGGTTGAGAATGCGCGCATTATCATCGGCGAACTGGAGAAATACAGCGAGAAGCTGGCCTCTAAACCGCGCTGGTTGGTCTTCAACAAGATTGACCTGATGGGCAAAGCGGAGGCTGAAGCCAAAGCGAAGGCCATCGCCGAAGCGCTGGGTTGGGAAGATAAGTTCTACCTGATCTCTGCGGCCAGCCAGCAGGGCGTTAAAGAGCTGTGCTGGGACGTGATGACCTTTATCATCGAAAACCCGATCGTGCAGGCGGAAGAAGAGCAGAAGCCGGAGAAAGTCGAGTTCATGTGGGACGACTATCACCGTCAGCAGCTTGAAGAAGCCGAACTGGAAGAAGATGACGAAGACTGGGATGACGACTGGGACGAAGACGACGAAGAAGGCGTCGAATTCATCTACAAACGTTAATCCTGAGTAATAAGGGCCGCATCATCCAATGCGGCCCTTTTGTTTTAGTTGTTCTGGTACAAATCTTTATACAGTCGACTTTCGAAGCGCACCAATGGTATGCGGCGGTTGCGCTGGTCGCCCGGCGGCACCGCATAGCCGGAGAGGTACTGTACGAAGGCCATCTTTTGGCCGCTGGCGGTGGTAATGAAACCTGCCAGGTTATATACCCCCTGCAGCGAACCGGTCTTCGCCGAAACCTTACCGTCAACGCCCGCCTGATGAAGACCGGCGCGATACTGCAGCGAACCATCGTGCCCGGCAAGCGGCAACATCGAGATAAAGTTGAGTTCATTGTCGTGCTGAGCGATGTACTGCAATACCTGCATCATCGTTGCCGGCGCGATCAGGTTGTGCCGGGACAGGCCTGAGCCATCGGCGATAATCGTGTTACCGAGGTCAATACCCGCCTGCTGGCGCAGGATTTGCCGTACCGCGTCGGAGCCGGCGCGCCAGGTTCCCGGTACGCCCATTCGCGCGTGGCCGATAGTACGGAACACCGTATCAGCAATCATGTTGTCGGATTTCTTCAACATGATGCGCAGAAGATCGTGCAACGGCGCCGATTGAGTCGTCGCCAGCACGGTACCCGGATCGTTGGCCAGCGTCTGGCGCAGAAGAGTACCGCTGTAGGCGATCCCCGCATCGGCGAGCTCGGCTTTCAGGATCGCGCCTGCATAGCCTGCGCCATCCTGAATGGCGAACGCCAGCGGCAGCGGCTCGCTGCGCTGCGGCAGGCAGCCGGTGAGGGTGTAGCGGTTGAGATCGCCCGGCACAACGTCCAGCTCGCAGTACTGCGCTTCTGCGGAGCCGCGCGCCAGCGTCCGCACCTGGCTGAACATGGTGACCGGATAGTAAGACGCCACGCGGATGAAGGCCAAATCGCCCGCTTTCTGTGCGCTATAGAGCGAGACGGAGAAACAGTTGCGATCAACGATCGCCGCCGCTGGCGGGGCGCTGAAGCACTGCGTCATATCGTTCCACGGCCAGCCGGGAGCCTTATCGTGGCTGGCGAAAACCGAGGTATCGATAAGCACATTGCCTTCAATACGCTGCACGCCGGCTTTTTTCAGCGACGCTACCATGTTGCGGATATCCTGACGCTTTAGCGTCGGATCGCCGCCGAAGCGGGCAATCAGGTCGCCTTTCAGCACACCGCCGTCAAGGGAGCCTTTGGTTTCCAGCGTCGTGGTGAAGCGGAAATCCGGCCCCAACTGCAGCAACGCGGCCAGCGCGGTGATCACCTTCTGGGTACTGGCAGGCAGCGCCATCTGCTGGCTGTGAAAGTCTATCTCCGGCGTCGGGGAGCCAACCTTCTGCGCCATAAAGGCAAGGTTCGCGCCGGCAGGAAGCTGGCTGATGTACTCGTCAATATTCGCGGCCTGAGCGCTAAGCGCTATACCGGCAGTCAATCCGATGATAAATCTGGGAAATCGCATAATCTCGCGCTAACAACCTGAAACCAAGCCGTCATACTACGGTGCATCACCCTGTAAAGTAAACGATGACCCATAGTGAACTTCAGGGTAAAATGCGTATCAAATTGAAAATTGCTGCTGACCTGGGGAGTGTTTCCCGGGTCGGTTTTCTTTTTGCTTCGGCCATGGCTAAGACGTGACCGATGGCGGAACGACTCCGTCCGTTCCATGAAGGAATGATAAAGAGGTATAACAAATGCAAGCTATTCCGATGACCTTACGTGGCGCAGAAAAACTGCGCGAAGAACTGGATTTCCTGAAGTCCGTACGTCGTCCAGAAATTATTGCTGCTATCGCTGAAGCGCGTGAGCACGGCGATCTGAAAGAGAACGCGGAATACCACGCGGCCCGCGAACAGCAGGGCTTCTGCGAAGGTCGTATCAAGGATATCGAAGCAAAACTGTCGAACGCGCAGGTTATCGATATCACTAAGATGCCGAATAATGGCCGCGTGATTTTTGGCGCCACGGTCAGCGTGCTGAACCTGGATAACGACGAAGAGCAGACTTACCGCATCGTGGGCGATGATGAAGCTGATTTTAAACAGAATCTCATCTCTGTGAATTCACCGATCGCCCGCGGCCTGATCGGCAAAGAGCAGGATGACGTCGTCACTATCCGTACCCCGGGTGGTGAAGTGGAATACGAAATTATCAAGGTTGAATACCTGTAAGGCGTATTTCCCGCTACGATGTTTATAGATTGTAAAGAAAGGAAAAAGGCCGCATAGCGGCCTTTTATCAACGTCAGGAGCATGGCATTTTGCTCGCCTGGCCACAGAAATCCCTCGTTTTCCACAATGTTGTGTCGGGATTCAGGATATTCTTAGCGTGGCAGCGAGATTTTACGCTCTGGCGTTGGGCGGTACAGAACCAGCGTTTTACCGATGACCTGTACGTTACAGGCACCGGTTTCACGCACGATGGCTTCCACGATCAAGGCTTTAGTTTCGCGATCTTCTGAGGCGATCTTCACCTTGATGAGCTCATGGTGCCCTAACGCTTGTTCGATCTCGGCCAGTACCCCTTCGGTCAAACCATTATTGCCAAGCATAACTACCGGCTTGAGCGGATGTGCCAGACCTTTCAGGTGCTGTTTTTGTTTAGTACTCAGATTCATCGTATTTTTTTGCTTACGTTGGGATTGAAAACGGGTCATTCTACCGCCATCTCCCATATATCGCCAAACTACCGCGTCGATTTTTACGCAGTAAAGTACGATGAACCCGAATGGGAATGTTAAATGACAGGTAAAAAGCGTTCTGCCAGCTCAAGCCGCTGGCTTCAGGAACACTTTAGCGATAAATATGTTCAACAGGCACAGAAAAAGGGGTTACGTTCCCGTGCCTGGTTTAAACTTGATGAAATACAGCAAAGTGACAAGATTTTTAAGCCGGGAATGACGATAGTCGATCTCGGCGCTGCTCCCGGTGGCTGGTCGCAGTACGCGGTTACGCAGATCGGAAACAGCGGCCGCATCATCGCTTGCGATCTTTTACCAATGGATCCAATCGTCGGTGTGGACTTCCTTCAGGGCGATTTTCGTGATGAATTAGTCCTGAAAGCGTTACTTGAGCGAGTAGGCGACAGTAAAGTACAAGTTGTCATGTCCGATATGGCGCCGAATATGTGCGGAACACCGGCGGTGGATATTCCCCGGGCCATGTATCTGGTAGAACTGGCGCTTGAAATGTCTCGTGATGTATTAGCGCCAGGTGGTAGTTTTGTAGTGAAGGTGTTCCAGGGCGAAGGCTTCGATGAGTATCTTAGAGAAATTCGCTCCCTGTTTACGAAGGTCAAAGTTCGTAAGCCGGACTCTTCCCGCGCTCGTTCGCGTGAAGTGTATATTGTAGCGACCGGGCGTAAACCATAACCGGTAGATTTCAAACGAAAGTTTGAAAGACGCTGGATATAGAGTATCCTGACGCTGTTTTTAACACAGTTGTAATAAGAGGTTAATCCCTTGAGTGACATGGCGAAAAACCTAATACTCTGGCTGGTCATTGCCGTTGTGCTGATGTCAGTATTCCAGAGCTTTGGGCCCAGCGAGTCGAATGGCCGCAAGGTGGATTATTCTACCTTCCTGCAAGAGGTCAATCAGGACCAGGTTCGCGAAGCGCGTATCAACGGACGTGAGATCAACGTTACCAAGAAAGATAGTAACCGTTACACGACTTACATTCCGGTTAACGATCCGAAGCTGCTCGACAACCTGTTGACTAAAAACGTCAAAGTGGTTGGCGAACCGCCGGAAGAACCGAGCCTGCTGGCTTCCATCTTCATTTCCTGGTTCCCGATGCTGCTACTGATCGGCGTCTGGATATTCTTTATGCGTCAGATGCAGGGCGGCGGCGGAAAGGGCGCGATGTCCTTCGGCAAGAGCAAGGCCCGAATGCTGACCGAAGACCAGATCAAAACCACCTTTGCTGACGTTGCCGGTTGCGACGAAGCGAAAGAGGAAGTGGGCGAGCTGGTTGAATATCTGCGCGAACCGAGCCGTTTCCAGAAGCTGGGCGGTAAAATCCCGAAAGGCGTCCTGATGGTCGGCCCTCCGGGTACCGGTAAAACGCTGCTGGCGAAAGCTATCGCCGGCGAAGCAAAAGTGCCGTTCTTTACTATTTCCGGTTCTGACTTCGTAGAAATGTTCGTCGGTGTCGGCGCGTCTCGTGTACGCGACATGTTCGAACAAGCTAAGAAAGCAGCGCCTTGCATCATCTTTATCGATGAAATCGACGCCGTCGGTCGCCAGCGTGGCGCCGGTCTTGGCGGCGGTCACGATGAGCGTGAGCAGACCCTGAACCAGATGCTGGTTGAGATGGATGGTTTCGAAGGTAACGAAGGTATCATCGTTATCGCCGCGACTAACCGTCCGGACGTTCTGGACCCGGCATTGCTGCGTCCAGGCCGCTTCGACCGTCAGGTTGTCGTTGGTCTGCCGGATGTTCGTGGTCGTGAGCAGATCCTGAAAGTTCATATGCGTCGCGTACCGCTGGCGCCGGATATCGATGCGGCAATCATTGCCCGTGGTACTCCTGGCTTCTCCGGTGCTGACCTCGCGAACCTGGTGAACGAAGCTGCCCTGTTTGCTGCCCGTGGTAACAAACGCGTCGTCTCGATGGTTGAGTTCGAAAAAGCGAAAGACAAAATCATGATGGGTGCGGAACGTCGCTCCATGGTGATGACGGAAGCGCAGAAAGAATCGACCGCGTACCACGAAGCGGGCCACGCGATTATCGGTCGTCTGGTTCCGGAACACGATCCGGTACACAAAGTGACGATTATCCCGCGCGGCCGTGCGCTGGGTGTGACCTTCTTCCTGCCGGAAGGCGATGCTATCAGCGCCAGCCGTCAGAAACTGGAAAGTCAGATCTCCACTCTGTACGGCGGCCGTCTGGCGGAAGAGATTATCTACGGTGCTGAACATGTTTCTACCGGCGCGTCCAACGATATTAAAGTTGCGACTAACCTGGCGCGTAACATGGTCACCCAGTGGGGCTTCTCCGACAAACTCGGCCCGCTGCTGTATGCCGAAGAAGAGGGCGAAGTGTTCCTCGGCCGTAGCGTCGCGAAAGCGAAGCATATGTCTGATGAAACTGCGCGTATTATCGACCAGGAAGTGAAATCACTGATTGAGCGTAACTACGGTCGTGCTCGCCAACTGCTGAACGACAACATGGATATTCTGCACGCGATGAAAGATGCGCTCATGAAATATGAGACCATCGATGCGCCGCAGATTGACGACCTGATGGCTCGTCGCGATGTTCGTCCGCCGGCGGGTTGGGAAGAACCAGGTTCTTCTAACAACTCAGGCAACAATGGCACCCCGACGGCGCCGCGTCCGGTTGATGAGCCGCGTACGCCTAACCCGGGCAATACCATGTCGGAACAGCTGGGCGACAAATAAGTCTCCACGCTTTGCTAAAGCGCTCTGACTAATAAGGGCCGCAGCCTAATCCGCTGCGGCCCTTTTGTTTTTATGCGTCCGTTTGCAGCGGTTGGCTATGAGATCCTCTTTCGGAACATAGCTATGACGATGGCGTGCTATCGTCCATCGCGTAAAATGTTTTCGGGATGGTGGCGGCTTCAACACGCGCGGATGCGCCGTCTGTCTGATAATATTCATTTTTTGAATATTTAAACGCCGGGGCTTCATTATCCTGTTGAGGAATTGAATGATGTCACCGCCAGAATCTCTAAGATGGTGCGGGCCGAGCCCTGTCCGTACTACAACTGTACAAAACCATAGCGGAAAGAAAACATGCAATTACACGCCCAGGGGTCAACGCTCGATCTCTCCCATCCGCATGTGATGGGGATCCTTAACGTCACGCCAGATTCCTTCTCCGATGGCGGCAGTCATAATTCGTTGATAGAGGCGGTTAAGCACGCCAATCTGATGATTAACGCCGGGGCGACTATTATTGATATCGGTGGTGAATCAACCCGTCCTGGGGCGGCGGATGTCAGCGTCGAGGAAGAGCTGGCGCGGGTGATCCCGGTGGTAGAAGCGATTGCACAGCGTTTTGAAGTCTGGATCTCGGTTGATACCTCGAAAGCCGAGGTAATCCGCGAATCCGCGCGCGCTGGCGCGCATATCATTAACGATATTCGCTCATTAACCGAGCCCGGCGCCCTGCAGGCCGCCGCGCAAACCGGGCTACCGGTGTGCCTGATGCATATGCAGGGGCAGCCGAAAACAATGCAGGAAGCGCCGAAGTACGACGATGTTTTTGCCGAGGTTGACCGTTTTTTTGCTGAACACATTGTGCGCTGCGAACAGGCGGGGATCGCAAAAGAAAAATTGTTGCTCGACCCGGGATTCGGATTCGGTAAAAATCTTTCCCATAACTATGAACTGCTTGCCCGACTTGGGGGGTTCCATCATTTTGGCCTCCCGCTGCTGGTGGGGATGTCGCGTAAGTCGATGGTGGGTCAGCTGTTGAACGTGGGGCCGTCGGAACGGCTGAGCGGCAGCTTGTCCTGCGCAGTCATTGCTGCAATGCAGGGCGCGCAGATAATTCGCGTCCATGATGTCAAAGAAACGGTAGAAGCGCTGCGCGTGGTGGAAGCCACCCTGGCCGCTAAGGAAAATAAACGTTATGAGTAACCGCAAATATTTTGGCACCGATGGTATTCGTGGCCGCGTTGGCGACGCGCCTATTACGCCTGAGTTCGTGCTGAAGCTGGGTTGGGCGGCAGGTAAAGTGCTGGCGCGCCATGGTTCACGTAAAATCATTATCGGCAAAGACACGCGAATTTCTGGCTATATGCTGGAATCCGCGCTGGAAGCTGGCCTGGCGGCTGCGGGGTTGTCCGCCTCGTTTACCGGCCCTATGCCGACGCCGGCAATCGCCTATCTGACCCGCGCCTTCCGCGCTGAAGCGGGAATCGTCATCTCTGCCTCTCATAACCCTTTCTATGACAACGGTATTAAATTCTTCTCTATCGAAGGCACTAAGCTTCCGGATGACGTCGAAGAAGCGATTGAAGCAGAGATGGAAAAAGAGCTGACCTGCGTTGATTCTGCTGAGCTTGGGAAAGCCAGCCGTATCGTCGACGCCGCCGGCCGTTATATTGAGTTTTGCAAAGGCACCTTCCCGAATGAGCTGAGCCTCGGCTCGCTGAAGGTGGTGGTGGATTGCGCCCACGGCGCGACTTACCACATTGCGCCAAATGTATTCCGCGAATTGGGCGCGCAGGTTATCGCGATGGGCTGTGAACCTGATGGGCTGAACATTAATGAAGAGGTCGGCGCAACCGACGTACGCGCGCTGCAGGCTCGCGTGCTGGCGGAAAAAGCCGATCTGGGTATTGCCTATGACGGTGATGGCGATCGCGTCATTATGGTTGACCATGAAGGCAACAAAGTCGATGGCGATCAGATCCTCTATATTATCGCCCGTGAAGGCCTGCGCCAGGGCCAGCTGCGCGGCGGCGCAGTCGGCACGCTGATGAGCAACATGGGGCTTGAGCTGGCGCTGAAGCAGCTTGGCATTCCGTTTACCCGCGCGAAAGTGGGTGACCGTTACGTGCTGGAAAAACTGCAGGAAAAAGGCTGGCGCATTGGCGCGGAAAACTCCGGCCATGTGATTCTGCTGGACAAAACCACCACCGGCGATGGCATTGTCGCCAGCCTGCAGGTCGTGGCGGCGATGGTGCGCAATCATATGAGCCTGCACGATCTGTGCAGCGGAATGAAAATGTTCCCGCAGATTCTGGTCAACGTGCGCTTTACCGAAGGCAGCGGCAATCCGCTGGAGCATGAAAGCGTGAAAGCGGTGACTGCCGAAGTCGAAGCTGCGCTGGGGAACCGTGGACGCGTGCTGCTGCGTAAATCCGGTACTGAACCGCTGATCCGCGTGATGGTTGAAGGCGAGCATGAAGCGCAGGTGAAGGAATTTGCCCACCGTATCGCCGATGCGGTTAAAAGCGTATAACTATCGCAGCTAAGTGATTAAAAAGGCGGCTCTTGCTGCCTTTTTAAGCATATAAAAACGCTTTTTGCTGTTTTTTTCCGCAGTTGATACAATACGCCAAAATTGCCCTTGCGAAGGTTATTCGCTTTGGTTAGTATTCACACCCGCTTCAGTGGGAAATATTAAAACGTCCCGCTTTATTGGTGAAGCACTTGGTATGCGGCGAATCCGCAAGGAACAGGTTGATTATGTACGAAGCTCTTTTAGTAATTTTCCTTATTGTAGCGATTGCCCTTGTTGGCCTGATCATGCTGCAGCAAGGTAAAGGCGCTGACATGGGAGCCTCCTTCGGAGCAGGCGCTTCCGGCACGTTGTTTGGTTCTAGCGGTTCTGGTAACTTCATGACCCGTATGACCGGCATCCTGGCCGCGCTGTTCTTCATCATCAGTCTGGCGCTGGGTAATATCAACAGCAACAAGACCAATAAAGGAAGCGAGTGGGATAATCTGAGTGCGCCGAAGTCTGAGCAGACTCAGCCAACCGCACCGGCTCAGCCGGCCAGCGATATCCCGCACTAAGTATTCTGTACCGAGGTGGTGGAATTGGTAGACACGCTACCTTGAGGTGGTAGTGCCCTAACGGGCTTGTGGGTTCGAGTCCCATCCTCGGTACCAATATTCCAGAGAAAAGACGCTGAAAAGCGTCTTTTTTTGTTTTTGTTCCCTCTATGCGTTGTTTATTTATAAACAACACTCCGCTGGTTTTGATCCCCGAGAAATCGCTAAAGTCGCCCTCATCAATTTTGACGAGGTTCAGTGACGCCATGCGTACTTTAAAAGTAGTTATCATTGCCGGTGTATTGGGCCTGGCCGGATGCAGCAGTCATTCGTCGCCAGAAACAGTAGACACGTTGAATACCCTGCAGGTGCCGGTTATAAATAATTCCGCGGCCGCGCCGGAATCATCAACGGTCGTTAACTATTTTCAGGATAACAGCCTGCTTATCAGCAAGTTAAGCCAGTCGCTCAAAAGCAACTATTTACAGGATGTAGATAAACGGGATGTCTTTGATAAAGATAGCGAGGCGTATCAGGTTTACGGGGCGTTAACCAAACTTGAGCAAATGGCTTCGATGAACGACGTCTACCGTAAAGAGAACAATATTGCGGGCTTGCAGGAAATTAATAAACTGCTGAAAACCATACCATCTCTTGCATAAAAAGAGGGATTGCCGACAGGCAATCCCGTTTGCCGCGCTTAGAAACGGAAATTGAAACCCGCATAGGCGCCATCCGCCAGAACGTTATCGCGGTGGTCATGTTTCCCCGCCATATCGATATAGCGATAGCCCGCTTCGATGCTCATGGATTTGATGATATTGACGCGTAAGCCGGCATTGGCTTCGAGATATTCATCAACGCCGCTGGACATGGAATCCGGGGAATAATAAGCCTCACCGAACAAGGTAAAGAAATCGCCAAGCGGTAGTTGAGCGCCGCCGCCGAGGGCAATCGCATAGCCTTCATCGCCATCGTTCGGATTCAGATATACCGCTTTACCGCCAGCCGTCAGCAGGAACGGACCGAGATCAAAGTTATAACCCATGCCCAATCCCACCGTATCGCCATCGTTATCGCTATGCGCCCAGTTACCGTTAAAGGTCATTCCGGGAGCCTGCGGGTTAAAGCTGGCTGATAAGTTGGTGAATTCTGAACCGGCTTCACCGTGAAGATTAACGGAAGCGAAGGCGGCGCTGCTGGCGCTCAGGGTCGCGATAAGCAGGATGGATTTCAATCTGAACATGCTCATTATTCATATTCCTTCGGGTAAAAAAATGCCCGATACGAGCGCTCGGGCAAAATTAACGGGTTTCTGGTTTAATAGTTATGTGCAGAATAGAAGCATTTATCGCCCGCCGTTACCGTTTATATGTTTAATTTTAAACAATGGCCGAGGGCGATAAGTTGCTGGTCAAGCGGGGACTAAAACTTCTCAGGCAGGGAGGTGATACTCTGTAAATAACCACCGCGGGCAAACTCGATATAGCCGCCCTTTTTCAACGCTGATAACACATTCAGAATACTGCTGCGCGACAAATGTGTGCGGTCCTGAATATATTCCAGCATGGATACCCGCGAGCGGGTCTCTTCAGGAAGCAGTAACATTTCCATTAAATGATTACGAATGACCGAATAAGTCCGCTGTTGTAATACTAAATCGTCGCGATACACCAAATAAGAGGTGTGGTAAGCCAGCAGCCGGGTGACCTCTTCCCACATGTTATGCTCACTGAAGAGTTGCATGGCTTTATCGCTGTCAATCCGCAGGATCTCCGTATCGACTTCCGCACGAAGGCCGTGGCTACGGCTGGGCTGCAGCATTTCGGCTACGCCAAACAGGTGCGGCTCATAGACGGTGACCATAAGTAATCTGTCCGATGAGCGAAAAATGGATAGCTCACCTTTCTTAAACAGATAGAGCTGGATTTTGCCTTTATATTCCCAGCTAAGCCTTTTCCTTGCGACCATATTTATTGGCGTGGCATGCGGTTCCAGCAACGACATCAGACGATTGATCGCGTCTTGCGGCCGAACGGGAGGTTTAATATTCATTGCGATCCTCTCGGTATAAGAGTACAGGTATTCGATAAATTATAGATGGTGATTATTAAAAATAGTGATGTCATAAACTATAACGATAAAGCAGAGTTGTTATTTAGGATTTATTGCGGAAATAAAAAAGCCGGCGGGTTAGCGCCGGCTGGAGAGTTTGGCTTCGCGGTTTATTTATCGCGATTTTCCAGGTTTTCAACCTGTGGCAGACCGGTGGCGGAAGACGCGCTGAGTAGCCCGGATTGGGCATAGCCGAATAGCTTCTCACGGGTATCGGTAATGTCCAGGTTGCGCATGGTCAGCTGGCCGATACGATCTTCAGCGGTAAACATGGAATCGCCTTTTTCCATGGTCAGACGCTCTGCTTTATAGGTCAGGTTGTCTGAAACGGTATTCAGGATTGAGTAGTCGTTGCCGCGACGCAGTTCCAGAGTCACTTCGCCGGTGATCTGACTGGCGACCCAACGCTGCAGCGAATCGCGCAGCATCAGCGCCTGGGAATCGAACCAGCGACCCTGATAGAGCAGGCGACCCAACTGACGGCCATGAGCATGATATTGCTCAATGGTATCTTCGTTGTGGATACCGGTCAGCAGGCGCTCGTAGGCGATATGCAGCAGTGCCATCCCCGGAGCTTCATAGATGCCACGGCTTTTCGCTTCGATGATGCGGTTTTCAATCTGATCGCTCATGCCCAGACCGTGGCGACCGCCGATGCGGTTAGCTTCCAGCATCAGTTCGACGTCATCGCTGAACGTTTTACCATTCAGCGCAACCGGATGACCCTGTTCAAAACGCACGGTCACTTCTTCAGCGGCGATTTTTACGCTTTCATCCCAGAACTTCACACCCATAATCGGGTTGACGATTTTCACGCTGGAATTAAGGAATTCGAGATCTTTTGCTTCGTGCGTCGCGCCCAGCATGTTGGAATCGGTGGAATAGGCTTTCTCGACAGACATTTTGTAGTCGAATCCGCAGGCTATCATAAACTCGGACATTTCATGACGGCCGCCCAGTTCATCAATGAAATCGCTATCCAGCCACGGTTTGTAGATCTGAAGTTCCGCATTGGTCAGCAGGCCGTAGCGATAAAAACGCTCGATATCGTTGCCTTTATAGGTGCTACCGTCGCCCCAGATGTTGACGCCATCTTCTTTCATCGCTGCAACCAGCATGGTGCCGGTCACGGCGCGGCCCAGCGGCGTGGTGTTGAAATAGGTTAAGCCGCCGGTGGTGTTATGGAATGCGCCGCACTGAATCGCCGCGATGCCTTCCGCCACCAGTTGTTTGCGGCAATCAATCAGACGAGCGCCTTCAGCGCCATACTCTTTCGCACGACGCGGAATGGCCTCGTAGTCGTCTTCGTCAGGCTGGCCCAGGTTCGCGGTATATGCATAAGGAACCGCGCCTTTTTTACGCATCCACAGCAGGGCGGCGCTGGTATCCAGCCCACCGGAGAAAGCAATACCAATACGTTGACCAACCGGGAGATGCTTAAGAATCGTCGTCATAAAATAAAACCCTGCTAGATAGACTGTGGTGAGTTCGACTCAACAACAAATTTGCATTTTTATGCACTAATTGTGAGTTTTCATTTAATCATCTTTTGCTGGCGACAGGAAGAGCCTGATGGTGATTTTGCTAAAAAAGCCTGAAATGCCAGCATAAACGGCAAGCGGGTGGTGTAAAATGGATGTTGACAAAATATATGATTTATCGATACAATTCACCACGATTTTATGTCCCGTCCTCGGTACCAAATCCCAGCAGTATTTGCGTCTTTTACTCAGAAAGAGTAAAATATGCCACGTTTCAGGCGCGGGGTGGAGCAGCCTGGTAGCTCGTCGGGCTCATAACCCGAAGGTCGTCGGTTCAAATCCGGCCCCCGCAACCACTTTCCCATTAAGTACTTTTTCAAATATACTGTGAGGACTAGGTCCTTCGTAGCCGGATTTGAAAGAATTCTTCTGGAAGGTGTTCCAGATCGCAATTGCGGTCTCAGGGTTCAGTTATCTAAAGCCCCGATTTATCGGGGTTTTTTGTTATCTGACTTCAGAATAACTGGGCTATACGCCCTTTTTTTATGTCTTGGGGGTGGGTTTGTCCACATTAGAGCAAAAATTAACAGAGATGCTCACTGCGCCAGTTGAAGCGCTTGGCTTTGAGCTGGTCGGCATCGAATTTATTCGCGGTCGCACATCCACACTGCGCATCTATATTGATAGTGAAGATGGCATCAATGTTGATGATTGTGCTGATGTGAGCCACCAGGTCAGTGCTGTCATGGATGTCGAAGATCCAATCACCGTCGCTTACAACCTGGAAGTCTCTTCGCCTGGTCTCGACCGTCCGATGTTTACTGCTGAACACTATCAACGTTTCACCGGTGAAGAAGTTTCGCTGGTGCTGCGTATGGCGGTACAGAACCGTCGTAAATGGCAGGGCATTATCAAAGCGGTAGACGGTGAGATGATCACGGTAACCGTCGAAGGCAAAGATGAAGTGTTCGCGCTGAGTAACATCCAGAAGGCGAACCTGGTTCCCCACTTTTAACAGTCTGGATTGAGGTGAAAGGCCCCGATGAACAAAGAAATTTTGGCTGTTGTTGAAGCCGTTTCCAACGAAAAAGCGCTGCCGCGCGAGAAGATTTTCGAAGCGTTGGAAAGCGCTCTGGCAACGGCGACCAAGAAAAAATACGAACAAGAGATCGACGTTCGCGTAGAAATCGACCGTAAAAGCGGTGATTTCGACACCTTCCGTCGCTGGCTGGTGGTTGAAGAGGTGACTCAACCAACTCGCGAGATCACGCTGGAAGCGGCGCGTTACGAAGATGAAAGCATGAACGTCGGCGACTACGTTGAAGATCAGATTGAATCTGTCACCTTCGACCGTATCACCACGCAGACCGCTAAACAGGTTATCGTACAGAAAGTACGTGAAGCTGAGCGCGCGATGGTTGTCGATCAGTTCCGCGAGCACGAAGGTGAGATCATCACCGGCGTGGTGAAAAAAGTAAACCGCGACAACATCACTCTGGATCTGGGCAGCAACGCTGAAGCCGTGATCCTGCGTGAAGATATGCTGCCGCGTGAAAACTTCCGTCCGGGCGACCGTATTCGCGGCGTGCTGTACGCCGTTCGTCCGGAAGCGCGCGGCGCGCAGCTGTTCGTGACTCGCTCCAAACCGGAGATGCTGGTCGAACTGTTCCGCATTGAAGTGCCGGAAATTGGCGAAGAAGTGCTGGAAATCAAAGCCGCAGCCCGCGATCCGGGTTCTCGTGCGAAAATCGCCGTGAAAACCAATGACAAGCGTATCGACCCGGTTGGCGCTTGCGTAGGTATGCGCGGTGCGCGCGTTCAGGCGGTTTCTACCGAGCTTGGCGGCGAGCGCATCGATATCGTCCTGTGGGATGATAACCCGGCGCAGTTCGTGATTAACGCCATGGCGCCGGCTGACGTCGCGTCCATCGTGGTGGATGAAGATAAACACACCATGGACATCGCGGTAGAAGCAGGCAACCTGGCGCAGGCGATCGGCCGTAACGGTCAGAACGTCCGCCTGGCATCGCAGCTCAGCGGCTGGGAACTCAACGTCATGACCGTTGATGACCTGCAGGCTAAGCACCAGGCTGAAGCCCATGCCGCTATCGATACCTTCACCAAATATCTCGATATTGATGAAGATTTCGCAACCGTACTGGTTGAAGAGGGCTTCTCCTCGCTGGAAGAACTGGCCTATGTGCCGATGAAAGAACTGCTGGAAATCGACGGCCTTGATGAAGCGACCGTTGAAGCACTTCGTGAGCGTGCGAAAAACGCACTGACTACACTGGCGCTGGCTCAGGAAGAAAGCCTGGGAGACAACAAACCTGCCGACGATTTATTGAATCTGGAAGGTTTGGACCGTGCTCTGGCGTTTAAGCTGGCTGCCCGTGGTGTTTGTACGCTGGAAGATCTCGCCGAACAGGGCGTTGATGACCTGGCTGATATCGAAGGTATGACCGACGAGAAAGCTGGTGAACTCATCATGGCTGCTCGCAACATTTGTTGGTTCGGCGACGAAGCGTAATAAACTGTAGCAGGAAGGAACAGCATGACAGATGTGACTATTAAAGCGCTGGCCTCAGAAATTCAGACCTCTGTGGATCGCCTGATACAGCAATTTGCTGATGCAGGTATTCGCAAATCGGCTGATGATTCTGTGACCGCGCAAGAGAAGCAAACCTTGTTAACGCACCTGAACCGTGAACACGGCTCGGCGCCTGACAAGCTGACGTTGCAGCGTAAAACGCGCAGCACGTTGAATATTCCAGGTACCGGTGGAAAGAGTAAATCGGTACAAATCGAAGTCCGCAAGAAACGCACCTTTGTGAAACGCGATCCGCAAGAGGCTGAACGCCTGGCCGCGGAAGAGCAGGCGCAGCGTGAAGCGGAAGAGCAAGCCCGTCGTGAAGCTGAAGAAGCAGCTAAGCGCGAGGCGCAATTAAAAGCTGAACGTGAGGCCGCAGAACAAGCTAAACGTGAAGTCGCTGAAAAAGCGAAACGTGAAGCCGCGGAAAAAGACAAAGTGAGCAATCAACATACCGACGAAATGACCAAGACCGCCCAGGCTGAAAAGACCCGCCGTGAGAACGAAGCAGCGGAGCTGAAGCGCAAATCGGAAGAAGAAGCACGCCGCAAACTTGAAGAAGAAGCGCGCCGTGTAGCGGAAGAAGCACGCCGTATGGCTGAAGAAAATGAAAAAAACTGGAGTGAAACTCCGGAAACCCCAGAAGAAACGACCGACTATCACGTAACCACGTCTCAGCATGCGCGTCAGGCTGAAGATGATAACGATCGTGAAGTTGAAGGCGGTCGCGGCCGTGGCCGTAACAGCAAAGCTGCTCGCCCGGCGAAGAAAGGCAACAAACACGCTGAATCGAAAGCTGACCGTGAAGAAGCCCGTGCGGCCGTTCGCGGCGGTAAAGGCGGCAAACATCGCAAAGGTTCTTCTCTGCAGCAGGGCTTCCAGAAGCCGGCTCAGGCCGTTAACCGCGATGTTGTGATCGGCGAAACCATCACCGTTGGCGAGCTGGCCAACAAAATGGCGGTCAAAGGTTCTCAGGTCATCAAAGCGATGATGAAACTGGGCGCGATGGCGACCATCAACCAGGTCATCGACCAGGAAACCGCTCAGCTGGTTGCCGAAGAGATGGGCCACAAAGTTATCCTGCGTCGTGAAAACGAGCTGGAAGAAGCAGTAATGAGCGACCGTGACACCGGCGCTGCGGCTGAACCGCGCGCACCGGTAGTGACCATCATGGGTCACGTTGACCACGGTAAAACCTCTCTGCTGGACTACATTCGTTCTACTAAGGTTGCCTCCGGCGAAGCGGGTGGTATTACCCAGCACATCGGCGCATACCACGTAGAAACTGACAACGGCATGATCACCTTCCTGGACACCCCGGGCCACGCCGCGTTTACCTCCATGCGTGCTCGTGGCGCGCAGGCGACGGATATCGTGGTTCTGGTGGTGGCGGCAGACGACGGAGTGATGCCGCAGACTGTGGAAGCTATCCAGCACGCCAAAGCGGCGCAGGTGCCGGTAGTGGTTGCAGTGAACAAGATCGATAAGCCGGAAGCGGATATGGATCGCGTGAAGAACGAACTCTCCCAGTACGGTGTGATGCCGGAAGAGTGGGGTGGCGAAGCGCAGTTCATCCCAGTATCGGCGAAAGTCGGTACCGGTATCGACGACCTGCTGAACGCTATCCTGCTGCAGGCTGAAGTTCTCGAGCTGAAAGCGGTACGTAACGGTATGGCGAGCGGCGCGGTCATCGAATCCTTCCTGGATAAAGGTCGTGGTCCGGTAGCTACCGTTCTGGTTCGCGAAGGTACTCTGCACAAGGGCGATATCGTACTGTGTGGCTTTGAATATGGCCGCGTACGTGCGATGCGTGACGAACTGGGTCGCGAAGTGCTGGAAGCGGGTCCGTCCATTCCGGTGGAAATCCTCGGTCTGTCCGGCGTTCCGGCTGCGGGTGATGAAGTTACCGTCGTTCGTGACGAGAAAAAAGCGCGTGAAGTTGCGCTGTATCGTCAGGGCAAATTCCGTGAAGTTAAACTGGCTCGCCAGCAGAAATCTAAACTGGAAAACATGTTCGCTAACATGACCGAAGGCGAAGTTCACGAAGTGAACATCGTGCTGAAAGCGGACGTGCAGGGTTCTGTCGAAGCGATTTCCGATTCCTTGCTGAAACTGTCTACCGACGAAGTGAAAGTGAAGATCATCGGTTCCGGCGTAGGTGGTATCACCGAAACCGACGCGACCCTGGCTGCAGCTTCCAACGCGATTCTGGTTGGCTTCAACGTTCGTGCCGATGCTTCCGCACGTAAAGTTATCGAGTCAGAAAGCCTGGATCTGCGTTACTACTCCGTCATCTATAACCTGATCGACGAAGTGAAAGCGGCGATGAGCGGCATGCTGTCTCCGGAACTGAAACAGCAGATCATTGGTCTGGCTGAAGTGCGTGATGTCTTCAAATCGCCGAAATTCGGCGCCATCGCGGGCTGTATGGTTACCGAAGGTACGATTAAACGTCACAACCCAATCCGCGTACTGCGCGACAACGTGGTTATCTATGAAGGCGAGCTGGAATCCCTGCGCCGCTTCAAAGATGACGTTAACGAAGTTCGTAACGGTATGGAATGTGGTATCGGCGTGAAGAACTACAACGACGTTCGCGTTGGCGATATGATCGAAGTGTTCGAAATCATCGAAATCCAGCGTAGCATCGATTAATCGTCAGATAGCTATGCGAAGGCCGGGTAAGCGAAGCGCCACCCGGCAATAATTTTAAAAAGGGGCTTTTGGCCCCTTTTTTGTCTTTATTCTGGAGAATTTATTATGGCGAAAGAATTTGGTCGCCCGCAGCGCGTGGCCCAGGAGATGCAAAAAGAAATTGCCATCATCCTGCAGCGTGAAATCAAAGACCCGCGTCTGGGCATGATGACCACCGTTTCCGGCGTGGAAATGTCCCGTGACCTGGCCTATGCCAAAGTGTATGTCACCTTCCTCAACGACAAAGATGAAGCCGCGGTGAAAGCGGGCATCAAAGCGCTGCAGGAAGCCTCTGGTTTTATCCGCTCTCTGCTGGGCAAAGCGATGCGCCTGCGCATCGTGCCGGAACTGACTTTCTTCTACGACAACTCGCTGGTCGAAGGGATGCGCATGTCCAATCTGGTTACCAGCGTGGTGAAACACGACGATGAGCGTCGTGTGAACCCGGACGACAGCAAGGAGGACTAATGAGTCGTCCTCGTCGTCGCGGCCGCGACGTGCACGGCGTATTGCTGCTGGATAAGCCTCAGGGCGCCTCCAGCAACGATGTGCTGCAGAAAGTAAAACGTATTTATAATGCCAACCGCGCTGGCCATACCGGCGCGCTGGATCCGCTGGCGACCGGTATGCTGCCGGTCTGCCTTGGCGAAGCGACTAAGTTTTCCCAGTATCTGCTGGATTCTGATAAGCGTTATCGCGTGATCGCCAAACTTGGTCAGCGTACGGATACCTCCGACGCCGATGGCCAGGTGGTGGAGGAACGCCCGCTAACCTTTAACGAAGAACAGCTGGCGGCGGCGCTGGATAGCTTCCGCGGCGAGACTCAGCAGGTGCCGTCGATGTACTCGGCGCTGAAATATCAGGGTAAAAAGCTGTACGAATACGCTCGTCAGGGCATTGAGGTTCCGCGTGAAGCCCGGCCGATTACGGTCTATGAGCTGCTGTTTATTCGCCATGAAGGCGATGAACTGGAGCTTGAGATCCACTGTTCGAAAGGTACCTACATCCGTACGATTATCGATGATTTGGGCGAGAAGCTTGGCTGCGGCGCGCACGTGATTTTCCTGCGTCGCCTGGCGGTGAGCAAATACCCGGTCGAGCGGATGGTGACCCTGGAGCAACTGCAGGCGCTGGTCGAACAGGCGGCGGCAGAGGATATTCCCGCCGCTCAACTGCTTGACCCGCTGCTGATGCCGATGGATAGCCCGGCGTCGGATTACCCGCTGGTTCATATTCCGGAAACTTCCGCGGTCTACTTTAAAAACGGCAACCCGGTTCGTCAGTCAGGCGCGCCGCTGAACGGGCTGGTGCGAGTGATGGAAAGCGAGTCCGGCAAGTTCCTCGGTATGGGCGAAATCGACGATGAAGGCCGCGTCGCGCCTCGTCGTCTGGTGGTGGAATACCCACAGTAAGCGCTTTTGTTGCGATAAAAGCCTGCTACGAGTAGAATATCGCCGCTTAACGTCCGCTAAAGTGTTTTAACATTTTCGGGCGTTGCATCAGGGGTTGCTGAATTAGAGATCGGCACCCTTTCTTTACTTATAATTTTGGAGTTTGAAAATGTCTCTAAGCGTTGAAGCTAAAGCACAAATCGTTTCTGAGTTCGGTCGTGGCGCAAACGACAGCGGTTCTACTGAAGTTCAGGTTGCACTGCTGACTGCACAGATCAACCACCTGCAGGGTCACTTTGCAGAGCACAAAAAAGATCACCACAGCCGTCGTGGTCTGCTGCGCATGGTTTCTCAGCGTCGTAAACTGCTCGACTACCTGAAACGTAAAGATGTTGCACGTTACTCTTCGCTGATCGAGCGTCTGGGTCTGCGTCGCTAATTCTGCGAGTTTCAGAAAAAGGGGCCTCACGGCCCCTTTTTTCGACCAGGCGGCAGCAATTCATTAAAAACTCATGTATTGTTGCTATTAATGATCTTCATGCAGAGGTTCGCGCGGCTAATGAGAGGCTTCATCCGCAGGGGCGGGTAAAGGTTGTCATTAGTCGCGAGGATGCAGAGGATCGGGTCATCAGGCGCGATATCGTAGATATGGCGTCATTTTTAGATAAAAGGATAGAATTTTGCTTAATCCGATCGTTCGTAAATTCCAGTACGGCCAGCACACCGTAACCCTGGAAACCGGCATGATGGCGCGCCAGGCAACGGCCGCTGTGATGGTTAGCATGGATGACACCGCGGTATTCGTTACCGTTGTGGGTCAGAAAAAAGCGAAACCGGGCCAGGACTTCTTCCCGCTGACTGTTAACTACCAGGAGCGTACTTACGCTGCCGGTAAAATCCCGGGTGGCTTCTTCCGTCGTGAAGGCCGTCCAAGCGAAGGCGAAACCCTGATCGCGCGTCTGATTGACCGCCCGGTTCGTCCGCTGTTCCCGGAAGGCTTCGTTAACGAAGTTCAGGTTATCGCGACCGTTGTTTCCGTTAACCCGCAGGTTAACCCGGATATCGTCGCGATGATCGGCGCATCCGCCGCGCTGTCTCTGTCCGGTATTCCGTTCAATGGCCCAATCGGCGCCGCTCGCGTGGGTTACATCAACGACCAGTACGTACTGAACCCAACCCAGGAAGAGCTGAAGTCCAGCAAACTGGATCTGGTGGTTGCCGGTACCGAAGCGGCCGTACTGATGGTTGAATCCGAAGCTGAACTGCTGAGCGAAGACCAGATGCTGGGCGCGGTGGTCTTTGGCCACGAGCAGCAGCAGGTTGTTATTCAGAACATCAACGATCTGGTGAAAGAAGCCGGTAAACCGCGTTGGGACTGGCAGCCGGAAGCCGTCAACGAAGCGCTGAACGCGCGCGTTGCTGCGCTGGCTGAATCCCGCCTGAGCGATGCTTACCGTATCACCGACAAACAAGAGCGTTACGCTCAGGTTGACGTCATCAAATCTGAAACCATCGCGACGCTGGTTGCTGAAGATGAAACCCTGGACGCCAACGAACTGGGTGAAATCCTGCACGCTATCGAGAAAAACGTCGTCCGTAGCCGCGTACTGGCAGGCGAGCCGCGTATCGATGGCCGCGAAAAAGACATGATCCGTGGTCTGGACGTTCGTACCGGCGTATTGCCGCGTACTCACGGTTCCGCACTGTTTACCCGTGGCGAAACTCAGGCGCTGGTTACCGCGACTCTGGGTACCGCACGCGACGCGCAGAACATCGACGAACTGATGGGCGAGCGCACGGACTCCTTCCTGTTCCACTACAACTTCCCTCCGTACTCCGTAGGTGAAACTGGCATGGTTGGTTCTCCGAAGCGTCGTGAAATCGGTCACGGTCGTCTGGCTAAGCGCGGCGTTCTGGCCGTAATGCCGACAATCGACGAATTCCCGTACACCGTTCGCGTGGTATCTGAAATCACCGAATCCAACGGTTCTTCTTCCATGGCTTCCGTCTGTGGCGCATCTCTGGCGCTGATGGACGCTGGCGTGCCGGTGAAAGCCGCCGTTGCGGGTATCGCAATGGGTCTGGTGAAAGAAGGCGATAACTTCGTCGTACTGTCCGACATTCTGGGTGACGAAGACCACCTTGGCGATATGGACTTCAAAGTTGCGGGTTCTCGCGACGGTATCTCTGCGCTGCAGATGGATATTAAAATTGAAGGTATCACCAAAGAAATCATGCAGGTTGCTCTGAACCAGGCTAAAGGTGCGCGTCTGCACATCCTGGGCGTGATGGAACAGGCGATTAACGCGCCGCGCGGCGATATCTCCGAATTCGCACCGCGTATCCACACCATCAAGATCAACCCGGACAAGATCAAAGACGTTATCGGTAAAGGCGGTTCTGTTATCCGTGCCCTGACCGAAGAAACCGGCACCACCATCGAAATCGAAGATGACGGTACCGTGAAGATCGCAGCGACCGACGGAGACAAAGCTCAGCACGCTATCCGCCGTATCGAAGAGATCACCGCTGAGATCGAAGTTGGCCGTATCTACAATGGTAAAGTGACCCGTATCGTTGACTTTGGCGCATTCGTTGCCATCGGCGGCGGTAAAGAAGGTCTGGTTCACATCTCTCAGATCGCTGACAAGCGCGTTGAGAAAGTGACTGATTACCTGCAGATGGGTCAGGAAGTACCGGTTAAGGTTCTGGAAGTTGACCGTCAGGGCCGCGTACGTCTGAGCATTAAAGAAGCAACTGAGCAGGCTCAGCCAGCTAACGCGCCGGAAGCTCCGGCCGCAGAGCAGGGCGAGTAAGGTTGCCGATTGCCCTCCGCTTCGGCGGAGGGTCTATTCCGGGCAGGATGCCTTTTTGCAGCCGGGGAACTGGACGTTCATCCAATCGTTGTCTTCGGGAGTGGGAAATGAAGCCTTTTCTGCGCTGGTGTTTCGTGGCGACAGCTCTCACGCTGGCAGGATGCAGCAACTCTGCCTGGCGTAAGGACGCCGTCCTCGCGGTACCATTGCAACCGACTTTGCAGCAAGAAGTGATTCTGGCGCGCATGGAACAAATTCTTGCCAGTCGGGCTTTAACCGATGACGAACGCGCACAGCTTTTATATGAGCGCGGAGTGTTGTATGATAGTCTCGGTCTGAGGGCATTAGCGCGAAATGATTTTTCACAAGCGCTGGCAATCCGACCCGATATGCCTGAAGTATTCAATTACTTAGGCATTTATTTAACGCAGGCAGGCAATTTTGATGCTGCCTATGAAGCGTTTGATTCTGTACTTGAGCTTGATCCAACTTACAACTACGCGCACTTAAACCGCGGCATCGCTCTGTATTACGGTGGCCGTGCTAAGTTAGCGCAAGATGATCTGCTGGCGTTTTATCAAGACGATCCCAATGATCCTTTCCGCAGTCTGTGGTTATACCTCGCCGAGCGTAAGCTTGATGAGAAGCAGGCGCTTGAAGCACTGAAACAGCGCTTCAACAAGTCGGACAAAGAGCAATGGGGATGGAACATTGTCGAGTTCTACCTTGGCGACATTAGCGAAAAAGAGCTGATGACCCGTCTGAAGGCAGACGCAACGGATAACACCTCGCTCGCTGAGCATCTCAGTGAAACCAACTTCTATTTAGGTAAGTACTACCTAAGTCTGGGGGACAAGGACAGCGCTACGGCACTGTTCAAACTGGCGGTCGCTAACAACGTTCATAACTACGTTGAGCACCGATACGCATTGTTGGAATTATCGCTCTTGGGCCAGGAGCAAGATGACCTGGCAGAATCGGACCAGCAATAGCTGACGAACACACATCAGCCCTTTTTTTGATTGCCATCACCTTCGCGGGTGAGGGCGTTGTTGTTCGTTAATACACCTACTTTGAGCCGGTTCACACTTTTCAATGAAAATTACTCTAAATTTTCACGATGAGTTATGTAGACTGGCCGCCATTAATTTTGAGGCACACGTACTACATGGCTGAATTCGAAACCACTTTTGCAGATCTGGGCCTGAAGGCTCCTATCCTTGAAGCGCTTAACGATCTGGGTTACGAAAAACCATCTCCGATCCAGGCTGAGTGCATTCCGCATCTGCTGGACGGCCGCGACGTTCTGGGTATGGCCCAGACCGGTAGCGGTAAGACCGCAGCGTTCTCTTTACCGCTGCTGAACAACATCGATCCTGAGCTGAGAGCACCACAGATTCTGGTGCTGGCGCCGACCCGCGAACTGGCGGTACAGGTTGCTGAAGCAATGACGGAATTCTCTAAACATATGCGCGGCGTAAACGTGGTTGCCCTGTACGGCGGCCAGCGTTATGACGTGCAGCTGCGCGCCCTGCGTCAGGGGCCGCAGATCGTTGTCGGTACCCCGGGTCGTCTGCTGGACCACCTGAAGCGCGGTACGCTGGATCTCTCTAAACTGAGCGGCTTGGTACTGGACGAAGCAGATGAAATGCTGCGCATGGGCTTTATCGAAGACGTAGAAACTATCATGGCGCAGATCCCGGAAGGTCATCAGACCGCTCTGTTCTCCGCCACGATGCCGGAAGCGATTCGTCGCATTACCCGCCGCTTCATGAAAGAGCCGCAGGAAGTGCGCATTCAGTCCAGCGTCACCACGCGCCCGGACATCAGCCAGAGCTACTGGACTGCTTACGGCATGCGTAAAAACGAAGCGCTGGTGCGTTTCCTGGAAGCGGAAGACTTTGATGCGGCGATTATCTTCGTGCGTACCAAAAACGCGACCCTGGAAGTGGCAGAAGCGCTGGAGCGTAGCGGCTATAACAGCGCCGCGCTGAACGGCGATATGAACCAGGCGCTGCGTGAGCAGACTCTGGAGCGCCTGAAAGACGGTCGTCTGGATATCTTGATCGCCACCGACGTTGCGGCCCGTGGCCTGGACGTTGAGCGTATCAGCCTGGTTGTTAACTATGACATCCCGATGGATTCCGAATCTTACGTTCACCGTATCGGCCGTACCGGTCGTGCGGGTCGTGCGGGTCGCGCGCTGCTGTTCGTTGAGAACCGTGAGCGTCGCCTGCTGCGTAACATCGAACGTACGATGAAGCTGACGATCCCTGAAGTAGAACTGCCGAACGCAGAACTGCTGGGCAAACGTCGTCTGGAGAAATTCGCCGCTAAAGTTCAGCAGCAGCTGGAAAGCAGCGATCTGGACCAGTACCGTGCGCTGCTGGCGAAAATCCAGCCGACCGCGGAAGGCGAAGAGCTGGACGTGGAAACGCTGGCCGCTGCGCTGCTGAAAATGGCCCAGGGCGAACGTTCTCTGATCGTTCCGCCGGATGCGCCGATGCGTCCGCGTCGTGAATTCCGCGATCGTGATGACCGTTTCGAACGTCGTGGCGACCGTAATGACCGCGGCCCGCGTGGCGATCGTGAAGATCGTCCGAAGCGTGAGCGTCGTGACGTGGGTGAAATGGAACTGTACCGCATTGAAGTGGGCCGTGATGACGGCGTTGAAGTTCGTCATATCGTTGGCGCGATCGCTAACGAAGGCGACATCAGCAGCCGCTACATCGGCAACATTAAGCTGTTCGGTTCTCACTCCACCATCGAATTGCCGAAAGGTATGCCGGGCGAAGTGCTGCAGCACTTTACTCGTACCCGCATCCTGAACAAGCCGATGAACATGCAGCTGCTGGGCGATGCGCAGCCGCGCACCGAACGTCGTGGCGGCGGCGAGCGTCGTGAAGGCGGTCGTGGCTTCGGCGGCGAGCGTCGTGAAGGCGGTCGTAGCTTCGGTGGCGAACGTCGTGAAGGCGGTCGTGGTGAAGGTCGTCGTTTCAGCGGCGAACGTCGTGAAGGCGGCCGCGCGCCGCGTCGTGACGATGCTTCCGCGCCGCGCCGTGATGATTCCGCGGGTCGTCGTCGTTTCGGTGGCGATGCGTAATAAGCGCAATCCCTTAGCGTAAAGTAAATAATACAGCCCCGATCGTCATGATTGGGGCTTTTTTTATTTCTTTTGTACTCGTGTACTGGTACAGTGCGTCATGCTCAACGTGAGCGAAGTATTTTCGACTGGAGATTTCGGCAAATGGCGACACTAACCACTACGGCCACCCGACCGTCTTTATTTGGCGGCGTGGTGATTATCGGCGGCACAATTATTGGCGCGGGCATGTTCTCGCTGCCGGTGGTCATGTCCGGCGCGTGGTTTTTCTGGTCGCTGGCGGCGCTGGTTTTTACCTGGTTCTGCATGCTGCACTCCGGTTTGATGATTCTGGAAGCCAACCTTAACTACCGGATTGGCTCCAGCTTCGACACCATTACCAAAGACCTGCTCGGCAAAGGCTGGAACCTGGTGAACGGCGTGTCGATCGCCTTTGTGCTGTATATCCTGACCTACGCCTATATTTCTGCGAGCGGTTCGATCCTGCACCATACCTTCAGTGAAATGTCGCTGAACGTACCGGCGCGCGCTGCGGGCTTCGGCTTTGCGCTGCTGGTGGCCTTTATCGTCTGGATGAGCACGAAAGCGGTGAGCCGCATGACGGCTATCGTACTGGGCGCTAAGGTGATTACCTTCTTCCTGACCTTCGGCAGCCTGTTGGGGCACGTTGAGCCGACGACGCTGTTTAACGTCGTGGAGAAGAATGCCTCCTATGCGCCATACCTGCTGATGACGCTGCCGTTCTGCCTGGCCTCGTTTGGCTATCACGGTAACGTGCCGAGCCTGATGAAATATTATGGTAAGGATCCGCGCACCATTACCCGCTGTCTGATTTACGGTACGCTACTGGCGCTGGGTCTGTATGTGGTCTGGCTGCTGGTGACGATGGGGAATATCCCTCGTCCGCAGTTTATCGGTATCGCCCAGAAGGGCGGCAACATTGATGTGCTGGTGCAGGCGTTGAGCGGCGTGCTGAATAGCCGCGGTCTGGATCTACTGCTGGTGGTGTTCTCCAACTTTGCCGTCGCCAGTTCCTTCCTCGGCGTGACGCTGGGGCTGTTCGATTATCTCGCGGATCTGTTTGGCTTTGACGATAGCGCGATGGGACGCTTTAAAACCGCGCTGTTGACCTTTATCCCGCCGATGATCGGTGGGCTGGTGAAACCAGATGGTTTCCTTTACGCCATCGGCTATGCCGGCCTGGCGGCGACGGTATGGGCGGCGATTGTGCCGGCGCTGCTGGCTCGCGCTTCGCGTAAACGCTTCGGCAGCCCACAGTTCCGTGTTTGGGGCGGAAAACCGATGATTGCGCTGATCCTGCTGTTCGGGCTCGGCAACGCGGTGGTGCATTTCCTGTCGAGCTTTAATCTGTTGCCGGTTTATCAATAACCGCATTGCCCGGTGGCGTGACGCGCACCGGGCTTACCACGTCGCTAACCTAACAATTCCTCTTTCACCTGCATCGCTAAATCAAACGAATGCAGGCGCGCCTGGTGGTCGAAGATCTGGCCGTTGACCATGATTTCGTCCGCTTCTGTTTCGCGAAGAATCGACGCTAACCCATGGCGAACTTTGGTCTTATCGCCAACCAGCGACATGCTCAATGCCTGCTGTACACCATACTGCTCGGACGCTGACCACAGTTGATGCATATTTTCCACCGGCGGCGGCAACTGCCCGGTTTCACCGCGGCGCAGTTTAACGAAGGCCTGCTGCATCGAGGTAAAGAGGAACTCCGCATCGCGATTACTATCGGCGGCGATAATATTGATACATACCATCGCGTACGGTTTTTCGAGCCGCGCCGAAGGTTTGAAGTTGCTGCGGTACAGATGCAGCGCCTGGAATAGCATGTCCGGCGCGAAGTGAGAGGCGAAGGCAAACGGCAGACCAAGCTGCGCCGCCAGCTGCGCGCTGTACAGGCTTGAGCCCAGCAGCCACACCGGAATTCGTTCGCCATAGCCGGGAACCGGGCGCACCTGCGGATTAGCCTCGCGGGCGTCAAACCAGTCCACCAACTCCGCCACATCGCGCGGGAAGTTATCGACATCACCGCTCATATGGCGACGCAGCGCGCGCATGGTCGGCTGATCGCTGCCCGGCGCGCGGCCAAGGCCGAGATCGATACGTCCGGGATACAGCGTATTCAGGGTGCCGAACTGTTCGGCGATCACCAGCGGCGAATGGTTTGGCAACATTACGCCTCCGGATCCCAGATGCAGGGTGGTGGTATTGGCGGCAAGATAGCCAATCAACACCGAGGTCGCCGCGCTGGCAATGCCCACCATATTATGATGCTCCGCCAGCCAGTAACGGTGGTAGCCGCGGGATTCCGCCAGTTGGGCGAGAGCAAGAGAATGGGAAAAGGCTTCTTTAGCAGAAGATCCCTGCGGGATCGGCGCCAGATCGAGCACCGAGAACGGAATGGTTTTATCAGTCATAACAGCTCACTTTGTCGACGGTGAATCTTTTAATAGTGCATTAAAAATTAATAACCGTTGTTAACAAAGTGAGCTTTTACACTTCACCTTACGCCTGCAGCTCCAGCCCGGCCAGCCGTTTCCAGTAGCCATTGCAATCGCTGTTAGCGGTGAGATCCAGCGGCGCAGCGCCATTTTCATTGGCGCGGAAGGCGTCGAGCATGGCGAAGGTCTCGCTACCCATCGGCGACAGGCGCACCATATCCACCAGACCGTGCATCGAGGTTAACTCGTTGCCAAGGTTATAGACGTAGCCGCTCATCGTCTGAATGCCGTTAAGCACAAACACCTGCTGGTTCTCCTGCGACAGCATGCTGCGCCCGGTTGGGTACTTGATGCAGCAGGTTTCGCATTCGTCTTTTGGCCGGTCTTCCGAGCGGGCGGTAAAGCAGCGCGCGGAATAGGCCAGCGGCAGATGGCCGTAGCTCAGCACTTCGACTTCAAACTGGTTGCGAATACCCAGCTCTTCGCACTGGGTCAGTAAATTAGCCAGCCAGTCGCGGGAAAGCTCCACCGGCATGCACCAGCGCGTCATACCCTGCTTCAGCAGCAGGCGCAGGGTGACGGCGTTGTAGCAGTTCAGCGCATGACCGGCGACGAAGGGCAGCTTGCGTTCGGCACAGAGATTGACCACGCCGAGGTCGCTGGCTTCAATCAGGAATTCGCCGTTCTCGACATAGCGCTTCAGCTCGCCCAGTTCGGATGAGGCCTGCACCAGCGCGAGGGTGGAGAGCACCACCTGCTTGCCGCTGCCGGCCAGCGCTTTCGCCATTTCGATCCAATCGCCGACTTTAGTGGCGCGGCGTTTGCTGCATACCGCTTCGCCCAGATAAATGGTGTCAGCGCTACAGTTTGCCGCCTGCTGGTAAAAATCTTCCAGCGTCTCTTTTGGCCAGTAGTACAGCACCGGCCCTAATGAATATTTCATGTTTCTCACTGCCATTTACGGTGATAGGCGCCAAGGGTGGTTTGCGTTCCTTCGGACATCGAACCAAGGGTTTCCATCCATGCAGATTGCGGCACGAAGTTCTGCGGATCGGCTTTACAGCGATCGATCGCCTGACGCCAGACTTTCGCTACCTGGGTGACGTATGCCGGGCTGCGCTGGCGGCCTTCAATTTTTACCGAAGCGATATTGGCGGCCATCAGTTCTGGCAACAGTTCCAGGGTGTTGAGGCTGGTGGGTTCTTCCAGCGCGTGGTAGCGCTCGCCGTCGACCAGGTAGCGGCCTTTGCACAGCGTCGGATAACCGGCATTCTCGCCATCCTGATAACGATCGATCAGCACTTCGTTAAGGCGTGACTCCAGCCCCTGCGGCGTTTGCTGCCAGCGGACGAAGCGCGCGGGCGAACAGGCGCCGACGGTATTTGGCGATTCGCCGGTGAGATACGACGAGAGATAGCAGCGGCCTTCCGCCATGATGCATAAGCTACCGAAGGCGAAGACTTCCAGTGGAACCGGCGTGGCGCGCGCTAACTGTTTCACCTGGTGAATGGATAACACCCGCGGTAGTACGACGCGGGCAACGTCAAAGTTACGGTGATAAAAACGTACCGCCTCTTCGTTAGTGGCGGACGCCTGTACTGAAACGTGACGTTCAATGTGCGGATAGCGTTCCGCAGCGTACTCCAGCATGGCGATATCGGCGAGGATGAGCGCGTCGGCGCCCAATTGCGCGGCCATATCCACAGCACGCTGCCAACGGGCATAACCGTCGGGATGGGCGAAGGTGTTAATCGCGATATGTAGCTTGCGGCGATGCTGGTGCACAAAGCTGACGGCTTCCTGTAATTTCTTTTCGGTGAAATTAAGGCCGGCAAAGTGGCGGGCATTGGTGTCATCTTTCAGCCCGATATAGACGGCATCGGCGCCGTTTTCGATGGCCGCCTTAAGTGCCGGGAGGTTACCGGCGGGGCAGAGCAGCTCCATAATTTTTCCTGAAAAATGCGGCCGGTCAGGGACGCAAAATGGTTAACGAGCTGGGATTTTAGTTAACCTTCTGGTGACAATTTTTGATTTGAGGCAGTTAAAAGCGTATTGGTGGGCTCAATAGCTGGCGGCCATCATCGCGATTTTGTTGATTTACGCCGCTATGTCGTTTATTTGATATGGCACAATAGTGAAACTATTGCATGCATGGAGTGAAGCTTGTGTTGGATGAACTGCGTTCCCGGCTGGTCCGTTTTGGCCCGTCTTTAATGAGCGTGCCGGTTAAGCTGGCGCCTTTTGCCCTCAAGCGCCAGGTGCTGGAACAAGTATTGAGCTGGCAATTTCGCCAGGCGCTGGCGGATGGAGAACTGGAGTTTCTCGAAGGTCGCTGGTTAAGTATTAATGTGCGAGATATTGGCCTGCTGTGGTATACCTCGGTAGTCGACGGTCGCCTGGTGGTCAGCCAGCAGGCTGACGCCGACGTCAGCTTTAGCGCCGATGCCAGCGATCTGTTGATGATTGCCGCGCGTAAACAGGATCCGGATACGCTATTCTTCCAGCGTCGTCTGGTGATTGAAGGTGATACCGAGCTGGGTCTATACGTGAAGAACCTGATGGATGCCATCGAGCTGGAGCAGATGCCGAAAGCACTGCGCGTCATGCTGCTGCAGATGGCGGATTTTGTCGAAGCAGGCCTGAAGAGCCCGCAGAAACCTGAACAGACATCGGTAGGTGAGGCATGCTGATTCGAGTGGAAATTGGGATTGATGCGCCGGGTATCGACGCGCTGCTGCGCCGTACGTTCGGCAGCGACGCGGAAGCGAAGCTGGTGCACGATCTGCGTGAAGATGGTTTGATCACGCTGGGCTTAGTCGCCACTGACGATGAAGGCCAGGTAGTTGGCTACGTCGCCTTCAGCCCGGTCACCGTCGAAGGCGAAGAGCTGCAGTGGGTCGGTCTGGCGCCATTGGCGGTAGATGAAAGCTATCGCGGCCAGGGTATCGGCCGACAGCTGGTCTACGAAGGGCTGGATTCATTAAATGAGTTTGGCTACGCCGCGGTGGTTACGCTGGGCGAACCGGCGCTGTATGGCCGTTTGGGCTTTGAACCCGCCGCCGCGTTCGATTTACGCTGCCGTTGGCCGGACACCGCTGAAGCCTTCCAGGTGCACCGTCTGGCGGATGACGCGCTGCAGGGCGTACACGGTCTGGTCGAGTACAGCGATCATTTCAATCGCTTCTGAGCCCCTCCAGCAGGGTCTCGAACGAACCATCCCCGGCAACGAGGCGCTCTTTCTGGCGCTTCGTTAGCTGCTTGATGCGATACTCCAGCCGCAGAGCGAGTGAGTGGTCACCAACTTTCTGACTAAACGCCAGCGCCAGTTCGCCTTTGCCGCGCAGCGCTTTCGCTCCTTTGCCTTCCTGATGCTGAAGAAAGCGGCGTGGGACATCGGTGGTGATGCCGGTATACAGGCGGTTATCAGCGGTTCGAATAAGATAGAGAAACCAGCACACGGTAATAACGTCAGTCTGTTAGGGTGTGTGCACCATAGCATAATGGAGAATAAAGATGGATACGCTTGCCGCGATTAGCCGCTGGCTGGGTAAACAGCACGTCATCACCTGGTGCGTCGCGCGTGATGACGAGCTGTGGTGCGCCAATGCGTTTTACGTTTACGACCCGGATAACGTCGCCTTTTATCTGCTGAGCGACGAAAAAACCCGCCACGGCCAGATGACCGGCGAACACGCGAAGGTTGCCGGGACGGTTAACGGCCAGCCAAAGACCGTTGCCTTGATCCGCGGCGTGCAGTTTAAGGGTGAGATCCGCCGCCTTCACGGTGACGAAGAGGCTGAAATGCGCAAGCGCTACGTCAAGCGCTTCCCGGTCGCCCGCATGCTGTCGGCGCCGGTGTGGGAGATCCGTCCCGACGAACTTAAATTTACCGACAACACGCTGGGTTTTGGCAAAAAGCTATATTGGCTGCGCGACTCAAGCCCCGAGCAGGCGTAGCGCCTCGCGATTGAACGCCGGCAGATCGTCTGGGGTTCGGCTGGTGACTAACTGATCGTTATCAAGCACCACTTCCTGATCGTAAAACTCACCGCCGGCGTTTTTTACGTCGACCACGATAGGTTTAACCGCCGTGAGTTTACGCCCGCGAATGACATCTGCGCTGATGAGTAGCTGCGGGCCGTGGCAGATGGCAAAGACCGGCTTACCGCTATTCACGAAGTCGCGAGTAAAAATGACGAAGCGCTCATCACCCCGCAACTGGTCCGGTGAATAGCCACCAGGCAGCAACAGGGCGTCAAACTGCGCCGGCGTCACGTCATCAATCGCTTTATCGATCGCCACTTCAGCCTCGCCTTGTTTCCCTCTTACCGTTTTTCCAGCCTGCTTCTCAATCGTCACGACCTGATGCCCGGCAAGTTTAAAGGCCTCGGCAGGTGAGGTGAATTCAGCGTCTTCAAAGTCGTCGGTGATTAGTACGGCAATCTTTTTACTCATTCTTCCTCCGATCTTTTGGCAGTGAATGAGGCATTTCCATGATGATGGTGGATACTTACCTCGTAAGCTATTAAGCCTGGAACATGTGGGGCAAAGTGCAAGGCAGACAATTCTGCAAAGGAGATTCGATGAGTCAGGTATTATTAACCGGCGCGACTGGTTTGGTTGGTGGGCACTTACTTCATCTGCTACAGAGTGAGCCGGGCATTAACGCGATTACTGCGCCAACGCGCCGTCCCCTTGCTGTGGCGGAGGGGGTATTCAATCCACACGATCCGCAGTTGACCGATGCACTGGCGCAGGTGGTTGATCCTGTCGATATCGTTTTCTGCTGCCTGGGCACCACGCGCCGGGAGGCGGGGAGTAAAGAAGCGTTTGTGCATGCTGACTATACGCTGGTGGTAGATACGGCGCTGGTCGGGAAGCGTCTCGGAGCGCAACATATGCTGGTGGTCAGCGCGATGGGCGCTAATGCGCATTCGCCCTTCTTCTATAACCGCGTGAAAGGAGAAATGGAAGAGGCGCTGATGGCGCAGGACTGGCCGCGGCTGACCATTGCCCGTCCTTCGATGTTGCTGGGGGATCGGGAGCATAAACGCGCCAATGAAACGCTCTTTGCACCGCTATTTCGTTTTCTGCCTGGAGACTGGAAAGCTATTCAGGCCCGCGATGTAGCGACTGCCCTGCTCGCGGAGGCGCTGGCGCCGAGCCATGAAGGCGTCCAGATCCTGACCTCGTCTCAGCTACGGGAGCGCGCTGCCCGGCAGGCGGATTAACCATTTTCAAATTTGGACGGCAGGCGTAGTATTCACCTCCTTATTTGTTATCACTTCTCCCTGGGGAATGCTATGGCTGGTCAGTCTTCATCTCAGGCGGCATCACCATTTCAATGGTGGAAACCCGCGCTGTTCTTTCTCGTCGTTATCGTTGGTCTGTGGTACGTCAAATGGCAGCCGTATTACGGTAAAGCCTTTACGGCCGCGGAAACCCACAGTATCGGTAAATCTATTCTCGCGCAGGCTGATCTAAACCCGTTGCAGGCGGCATGGGATTACGCGATGGTTTATTTCCTCGCGGTCTGGAAAGCGGCGGTGCTCGGCGTGCTGCTTGGTTCGCTTATTCAGGTGTTGATCCCACGCGACTGGCTGCAGAGGACGCTTGGGCAATCTCGTTTTCAGGGCACGCTGCTGGGAGCGATTTTTTCGCTGCCGGGGATGATGTGTACCTGCTGCGCCGCGCCGGTCGCCGCTGGTATGCGTAAACAGCAGGTGTCGATGGGCGGAGCGCTGGCGTTCTGGATGGGCAACCCGCTGCTGAACCCGGCGACGCTGGTCTTTATGGGCTTCGTGCTCGGCTGGCAGTTTGCTCTGATCCGGCTGGTGGCCGGGCTGGCGACGGTGCTGGTGGTGGCGACGCTGGTGCAAAAATGGGTAAAAGAGGCGGCGACGCAGCCGGTAGCGGCAGAAGACGTTAGCCAATTGAAGCGCGATGAGGGCAGTTTTATCAGCCGCTGGCTACGCGCGCTGTGGTCGCTGTTCTGGAGTACGATCCCGGTTTACATCCTCGCGGTGCTGGTACTGGGCGCGGCGCGGGTCTGGCTGTTCCCGCACGCCGAGGGCGCGGTCGATAACACGCTGTTCTGGGTGATCGCAATGGCGATAGCCGGTTGCCTGTTCGTTATCCCGACGGCGGCGGAAATCCCGATTGTGCAGACGATGCTGCTGGCTGGAATGGGCACCGCGCCGGCGCTGGCGCTGCTGATTACGTTGCCGGCGGTGAGCGTGCCGTCGCTGGTTATGTTGCGTAAGGCGTTTCCGGCTAAAGCGCTGTGGCTAACCGGTGGGCTGGTGGCGTTATGCGGGGCGATCGTCGGCGCGCTGGCGCTGGTGTAATTTATCCGGAGCGGGGCTGTGGCCCCGGCGCCGGATTTTGTGCCGGGTGGCGGCTAACGCCTTACCCGGCCTACGGTTCGTGCGGCCTGCCGTTAATTTATACTGCCGGTGCTGGTGGCCTCAAAATCCCCCCGGTGGCGCTGCCGCTTACCGGGGCTACAGCGCTTTGCGATTTGGTAGCCCGGAGAAGGCGCAACGCGCCGCGTCCGGGAAAACCCCTTAAAAAAGTTGCCAACCGATAACAGTATCTACAACGGATACAGGGCGTTTATTTAATATAGGTAAACGCGGTTGTGACGCGGCTCACGCCGCTAACCCGGCTGGCGATATCCGCCGCTGCGCGGCCTTCGCGGTCGGTGACCAGGCCCATCAGGAACACTTCGCTATTTTCGGTCGTCACTTTCACATTGGAAGACTTCACCTGATCGCTGCCCAGCAGTTGGGAACGAACTTTGGTGGTGATCCAGGTATCCGACGACGCGGTGCCTAAGCCAATCGGCTGGCCTTGACGCACTTCATTGAAGACTTCGGTAGTCCCTTCAACCCCCATCGCGATTTGTTTGGCGCGTGAGGAGAGATCGGCGGTCGGCGACTGGCCGGTCAGCAGGACCTTGCCCTGATAAGCGGTGACGTTAATACGCGCTTCTTTCTTAATCTGTTCATCTTTCCCTAAGGCGCTGTTAACGCGTAGCTCCAGGGTGCTGTCATCAACCTGCGTACCGACCGTACGTGGGTCCGTTGCCGCTTTGGTGCCGACGGCTGCCGTACCGACTACCGCTGCGGCGACGCAGCCCTGTAGCAGTAGCGCAGAAAGCAGGATGGCGAGGGGCGAGAGAGCCTTCATGTGTTCTCCTTATTCGTCCTGGTGTGGAAAAAGCGTGTTATCAATCAAATCGCACAGACAATTGACGGTGAGCATGTGCATTTCCTGGATCCGCGCGCTGCGGTGTGAAGGAATGCGGATTTCAACGTCCTGCTGACCTAACAGGCCAGCCAGCTCGCCGCCGTCGTAACCGGTTAACGCTACGATAGTCATATCGCGGGTGACCGCCGCTTCCACGGCTTTCACGATATCCCGGCTATTGCCGCGCGTAGAAATCGCCAGCAGTACGTCGCCGGCGTGTCCCAGCGCGCGCACCTGTTTAGCATAGATTTCATCATGCAGGCGATCGTTGGCGATTGCGGTTAAGACCACATTATCGGTATTTAGTGCAATGGCGGGTAAACCAGGGCGCTCTGTTTCGAAACGATTGATCATGCTGGCAGCAAAATGCTGTGCGTTGGCGGCGGAGGTGCCATTACCACAACAGAGGATTTTGTTGCCGTTAAGCAGCGACTGAACGAGCGTCATAGCCGCCCGCGAGATGGCGTCCGGGAGCGCTTCCGCGGCGGCGATTTGGGTTTGAATGCTTTCGGTAAAGCAGGCTTTAATTCTGTCGAGCACGGGATCCCTTAAATCTGATAATACGCTATTCGCCAAAGGCGTTTTTCAGCCATTGGATGTCGTTGCCGGTGAAGGCTACCACATCGAAACGGCAATCCACAGTATCAAAACTCCCATTCTGCCGGGAGAGCCACAGGCGAGCGGCCTTGAGAAGGCGTTGTTGCTTTTGCGGCGTGACGCTGGCGGCGGCATCGCCGTAGCTGGCGCTGCGCCGGTAGCGCACTTCGACGAACACGATAACCGCGCCGTCGCGCATAATAAGGTCGATCTCGCCGCCGCGCTCGCGGGCGTTGGCGGCGATAAAACGCAGTCCATGCCGTTCTAACCACCGACGCGCCTGGCTTTCCCAGGCGTCGCCGGTCTGTTTACTTAGTTGGCTGCGACGATTTGCCCCTGTTGGTACTTGAGCCATGATAACTTCCTGTTAATCACGCAGTCCGGCGTAGCCGTCAGATCGCCCGTATTGCCGTTCAGCTCGTAACCTGGGCTCTGGCGCATTTGCGCGAAATGATTCGCCAGCGACCAGGCATCGGCGCCCATTGCGTACAGCCGCGCCAGCGAGTAGTCGTTACGCACGGCGGAGAGCGCCTGCTGCATCAGCGCCGGGTTACTGCCCGCCAGCATCGGGATTTCGCTATATTGCAGGCCTTCCATCTCCAGACGGAAATCCGGGCCGGAGGTGCCTTGGGCGCTACGGGAGCTGGCGTACAGGGTGACGTTGCTCTGGCTGCCGTTGCGCATCGCGATCAGCGGCTTGATATAACCAATTTGTTCCGGGGTGGCGACGATATAGGCGGCATCGATGCTGCCGCCGCTGCTGACCGGAACGTCGCCTGGGCTGCCGAGCGAGCTATCTACAGATGAGGGCAGCGTCGATACCGGGCTGCCGGTCAGCGAGATGCCGCCGCCGTTGACGCCGGATTTCAGCTCCGCCGTCGATCCCAGACGCTGCTGCAGCACCGTACCGCCGCCCAGCTTCAGCCACTCGTCGGCGAAAGCGCTGACCACGCGGTCGCCAAGCGCGCCGCGCGGCACCAGCAGTAACGGCGTTTGTTTGCCCTGATTGTGAATATGACGCGCTGCGTCGCGGGCTTCATCTTCCGGGGAGAGCGCGAAGTAGCACAGGTTCGGACGGTTCTCGACTTTGCCCGGCTGGTTAAGGGCGAGCACGTTTAGCGAGGTGTTGCTTTTCATCACCTCTTCAACGTTTTCTTTCAACAGCGGGCCAACCACGATGGTGGCGCCGTCCTGCTGTACCTGCGCCAGAAGCTGGCTCATCGGCTGGCTGGTGGTATCGTAAATTTTCAGTTCAGCGGCAGGATTGGCGGGTGTCGCTACAGCGGGCTGCGGCTGCGCGGCTGGCGCGCTCACCGGCTGTGCTGTCGGTTGTGCTGCCGGCGTTGCGGCAACCGGGGCGGGTAGCGGAGCGGCTGCTGGTTTTGCGGCAGGCGCGGCCTGCGTTTCCGCTGGCGCCTGCACCGGATCGGCCTGGCTGCCGGTGGCGGTGAGATCGCCGACTTCCGCCTGCGAAGGGCTCACCACATCATTATTGCCGGCAACATTCGCCGCCTGGGCGACCTGCGCCGGCACTGCGCTGCCCTGGACCGCTGGGGCGCCATTCTTCGCCGCTTCAAAACCCTGTTGGATAGTGCGGCCGAAAATCGCTGCCTGGCCGTTCAGAGGCAGCAGCAGGGCAATTTTATTGGTCGAGGCCGGTTTATAGTTTTGCATGTTCACCAGCGCGGTGGGCAGCATCTGCGCCCCCGGGTTCTGCGGATAACGGATTCGCCAGTCTTTAACGCCCGCTTTCAGCATCGCCGGATCGTTACGGTTGTCGAACCACATCCGCTGCAGATCCAACCAGCCCTGCAGCACGTTTTCGTCGGCATTAATTACCAGCGCGTTGGCCTGCTGTGGAGTCATCGCCGTCAGCGCTTTCCACGTGGCGTCGATGTTTTGTTGTTTTTGCTTCGCCTGGCTTAGCAGGGGCTGCTGGGCAATCAGCGCGCGCAGCAGGGACAGAGAGGGCTGCCCCTGGCTGGCGTCAATTTGCGCCTGCCAGTAGCGCGGCTGCTGATTTTTTTCAAAACTGAGAGGATCGAGTTTGCTCAGCAATGCCTTCGCGCCCTGGTAATCGCCTTGCGCCAGTTTGACTTCCACCGCCAATAGCGACTGTTCGCGGGCCTGCGTGCTGTTCAGGTTCGACGGCAGTTGGTTGTACAGGTCGATAGCCTGCTGCTTCTTACCTTCCTGCAGCAGTGCACGAATGGCGAGTAATTGCCAGTTGGTCTTGCTATCATTCGTGCTTTGCTGCATCTGCTGTAGGTAGAAACTGGAGTTGGCCTGCGACGTACCCTGCATAAACGCCGTGCTTTGATCCTGCGTGTGGGTGCCGCAGCCAGCAAAAAGAAGAGTCGCCAGCAATACGGGCAGACAGCGCGCGGGCTTAGAACGAAGAAATGTTGACGGTACCATATGTATCCAGTGATATTTTTTTGGCTCAATGCTCAATATTAAATCGGCAATACGGACGAGACAATGAAACAACACGAATCAGCGGATAATTCTCAGGGGCAACTGTACATTGTGCCCACTCCGATAGGGAATCTGTCTGATATCACGCAGCGCGCACTGGAAGTGTTGCAAGCTGTTGATTTAATTGCTGCGGAGGATACCCGCCATACCGGTTTGCTGCTGCAGCATTTTGCGATTAACGCCCGTTTATTTGCCCTTCACGACCATAACGAGCAGCAAAAGGCCGAAACACTTTTAGCGAAATTAAAAGAGGGGCAGAACATCGCGCTGGTGTCCGATGCCGGCACGCCGCTGATTAACGATCCCGGCTACCATCTGGTGCGCACCTGCCGTGAAGCCAATATCCGCGTCGTGCCCCTGCCGGGCCCTTGTGCCGCGATTGCCGCTCTGAGCGCCGCCGGTTTGCCGTCCGATCGTTTCTGCTATGAAGGTTTCCTGCCGGCGAAATCGAAAGGCCGCCGCGATACCCTGAAGGCGCTGGAAGAAGAACCGCGCACTCTCATCTTCTATGAGTCTACGCACCGCCTGGTGGAGAGCCTGGAAGATATCTGCGCGGTTCTGGGCGAATCCCGCTACGTGGTGTTGGCGCGCGAGCTGACCAAAACCTGGGAGTCTATCCACGGCGCGCCGATTGGCGAGCTGGTGGCATGGGTGAAGGAAGACGAAAATCGCCGCAAAGGCGAGATGGTGCTGATCGTCGAAGGTTTTAAGGCCCAGGAAGAGGCGCTGCCGGCAGCCGCGCTGCGGACTCTGGCGCTGCTACAGGCGGAACTGCCGCTGAAGAAAGCCGCCGCGCTGGCCGCGGAAATCCACGGCGTGAAAAAGAATGCGCTGTATAAATACGCGCTGGAGCAGCAGGGATAATCACTGCGCCCGGGGGTAACCGGGCGCGGCTGGCTATTTTATCGGCGTCGCTTCGAAAACCAGCGTTTGCAAGGGTTGTAGCGTAACAATAGCCGCTTGCTGATAGTCAGCAGGGAATGTCGCGTTACTGCCGTAAACGCTTTTTAACGTAAAGCGCGACGTCTCTCCCTGCGGTATCTCGAAGGCTTTAGCGAGATCGAGATAAAATTGCTGTGGTTTATCTGATGGGTTACGCAGGCCTAAAATCGCCTTATCTTTATTCCATGAGGCCCAGCCGTAAACTTCCAGTGCGGTAGGATCGCCGCCGACCCAATGGGTATCCACCAGCACGTCGGCATTTGCTCTCGACCATTTTGCCGCCTGCGCCAGGGTGTCCCACTTCACTTTGTTAAGTAGCGACGGCGTGATGTACAGCTCCTGTAATTGCGTACCTGTCGCGAAATAGCTCCAGACCTGATCGGCAAAATCGCTATCGGTTTGCGGTTTTTCCAGCCCGTAATAGGCATTTTCAGCACTGACAATACCATGATACATCAGTGAGTTAAGCGGGAAGAGCGGCCCTTTACGCACAATCGAACGATAAGTCTCGGCATCCCGATAGGTTATCCATTGCTGCACCGGCGTCCCCGGCCCGTAAAGATTGATATCGTCGCCCTGGCGCCATATCGCGTCGGCATAAAAAAGCCAGGAAGGACTGGCATTGGTCCCGGTGGTTAAATTAATAAATTGGTCGGGATTGGCGCTGCGCATGTTATGCAGTAAGGCAATCGATGCATCAAAATCGGAAGCAAACTGGCTACCCGGAATATGTGAATTCGCGTTGCCCATACCATCAAGCTTAAAAGAGGTAATATGTTCGTCTTTAATCAGCTTAATAATCTGTTGATTGAAGTTATTGAAATAGTGTCGCCCGGATAGGGCGAATTTGCCATCAACCGTTTCAAAACCATACTCTTTGGCGTGAGAGACGCGGATATCTCTGGGCTTATTATAACCACCCCATGGTGAAAGCCACAGCCCCACTGAACTTTGCATGCTGGCTGCTTTTTCCCGAACCTTACTGAACCCCTGGCTGAAAGCGGGGCCAAAGAGCCATCTGCCAGTACGATCGTCCCAACCATCATCCAGAAGAAAGGCATCTAATGTGACGCCGCGTCCGGTGATAAATTCCTTATTCCACTCATCCATCCGGCGTAGAACATCCTGCTCGCTATAGGTGGTGAAGAAGCCGATATCCATCCAGCTGTTATAGTGCAGATAGGGTTTATAGGGGCGGGGACGCAGGGCATTAATAAAGAGGTTTACGCTGCGACGAAGCTGATTGGTTGCTGGAAAGGTGCCGAAGTAGGTCGTATAGCTGAGCGGTGTGGCAGGGTCGATAGCGGTTTTTAATTCTACATTCAGATTCGTGGTTGCCTCATAAGCCCAGGTATTTACGATAGGTTTATCGGGCAGTATAAAAAAGGAATCAGCAACGATCGGTGAACTATTAATAGCGCCATCGACATAGGGTGCCTGAGATTGTTTTTTAGTTGGGAAAAAGGTTATTTTCGCTACGTCTCTTGATTGGCCCACCGCCGCGATAGTGTAATCAATACTCGCGTAGTTTCCCTTTATCAGGTTCATCTTAACCGTGACATTAAAATCCGGGCGGGTGTAGTCGACGACAATAGAATCATTATGTTTCTCGACATGCTTTATTTTAAAATCAGCGGTGTGGATGATGGTTTCATCAGGTAGTGTGAGAAAAAACAGTTCCTGCGGTGAAAGCTGATGGGCGGATTTTTCATCTTTTACCTTCGCGGAGGAATCCGCATCGTTAAATGAAAGCGCCATCGACGCGTTATTTAATGTGTATTCAGCGGCGGCGGCGCCTTGAGAAATCAGCAGGGCCAGTAACGAAACAGTGAGCGCTTTTTTCATAAGAGAGATCCTTGTTGTCGTTCTATCAGAGGTCAATAACGTTAGCCCTATCGGGCTAACGCGTTTTAATATCGTATGATGTTCAGGCTTCTGCGGTCTGTAATAGTCGGTTAGCGGAACCGCACACGTTAATTTTACTTTTCACGATTTCTTTCATCGCATCCATGCCAACACGCATGTAATAACGCGGATCGTTCCCTTGCGGGTTTTCAGCAAACCAAGTTTTCACCGCGGCGGCGAAGGCGATTTTGAGTTCTGTAGCGACATTGACCTTGCAAATTCCCAGTGTGATAGCGCGGCGGACATAGTCATCCGGTACATCGCTTGCGCCATGCAGCACCAGGGGGACATCAACCACTTCCCGAATTTCTGCCAGCCGTTGGAAATCGATTTTAGGCGTTTTTTGATACAGCCCATGAGCGGTACCGATCGCCACGGCGAGGCTGTCGATACCGGTCAATTCGACAAAGCGTTTCGCCTCTTGCGGGTCTGTGAGAAATGCGCTTTCCGCATCAACGTTAAGATCGTCTTCCATCCCGCCAAGCCGTCCCAGTTCTGCCTCAACGCTGCAATCCAGCGCGTGGCAATAATCGACGACCGATTTCACCAGCTTCACATTCTCTGCAAATGGAAAATGGCTGCCATCGATCATCGCGCTGCGGACCCCGGCATTAACCTTACGACGAATATCCGCCAGCGATTCATGATGGTCGAGATGTAGCGCAATTGGCATCGCGTAGGTGGCGGAGTAGGCCTGGCAGAGTGCGTAAATTTCCTCGAGCGCGATATGCTTAAAGGTTCCCGGCGTGCCGGCAAGGATCACCGGCGATCGCATTTCACTGCACGTTTCAAGGATCGCCTGGATCGTTTCGGCGTTGTGAATATTAAATGCAGGAACCGCATAACCTTTACTCTGTGCATCCTGCAGAAGATATTTGGTGGAAATAATGCTCATGGCGCGCTCCTTTTAAGCCTGCCAGGGATGAATAACAACACCTTGTACGACGCGATTAACGGTACCGCTGGCGGAAGGCGTATCCGGAGTGTTACCCACGGCGAGAGATTGGTTAAGCGCGAAGATCTGGGCATACATCAGGAAGCAGAAAGCCAGTTCGACATCGCTGAAACGGCGTGATGGCGGGATGATGATATGCGGGCCTGCCTCGATAACAGGATCGGTTCCTGCGGCGATGGCCACTATCCGCATGGCCTGGCGATCGCGACGCAACTCAGCGAGAAGATCCAGATCGTACTGGCGGGTATAAGGGTGGTTGGAGATAAACATCACCACCAACGTTTCGTTATTCACCAGTGATTTAGGGCCGTGACGGAAGCCGGTAGGCGAGTCATAAAACGCGGTTAGCTTACCTGCCGTGAGCTCAAGTACTTTCAGGGCGGATTCGCGCGCAGCGCCCTGTAGCCCGCCACTACCGAGGTAAACGATCCTTTTCCACGCTTCGTTGCCGAAAACCCCAGCGTTAACATCGAGCAGCGAGTTAAGAATCGTCTGGCAGCAGTCAGCGACATCGCTGAATGTATGGCTATTAATGAGGTTGGGTGCAAACACTGCAAGGCAGCTGGCCATCATGGTGGTAATACTGCTGGTCATCGCAAAGCCGCGATCGTGAGTTTCTGGCGGCATTAATAGCGGCAGAGCGTTGTCGCTATCCAGCGCGGTTTGATACAGGCTACCTGCTTCGTTGCAGGTAATGGGTAAGTGATAACACTCTGTAACAAACTGATTCGCCAATTTCACTGCGGCCACGCTCTCCGGGCTATTACCTGAACGGGCGAATGAGACCAGCAGCAGTGGATGTGCGGGATCCAGATAATCCATCGGATTGGTCACCAGATCGGTAGTTGGAACGGCGCTAAAATTTTTACCGCTATGACGGGATAACCATGGCGCAATGATGTCGCCAATAAATGCTGAAGTTCCAGCGCCGGTAAGGACGATACGGAGATCGTTTTTTCGTAGTAGCGGCGTGAGAAAGCCGTCAATCTCCGCTCGTAAACGATCGATATGCTTTAAAGATTGGATCCAACTGCCTGGTTGCTGGCGGATCTCTTCTTCGGTCCAGGTACCAGTGGTTGATGGCGCAGGGGTGTATCTTTCTGACATAACGCAATCCTTATGGTGATGATTTCCGCTTTCGGTGTGGGCTAATGCAAGCCTTTCGTTTCGTTTCACTTTGACTTGCTTTTAATGTGTTAAAATTTACACGAAAGAAATCGAAAGCTCAATGATGTGATTAACAATAAAACGAAAATAGCGATGCTTTGGCGTTATTTTTTACGTAATAAATTGAAATTATATGGTTTTTATTTGGATGTGCCGTGAACTAAAAAGAAAGGAAAAGAAAGGTCTGCAGGTAAGCTGCAGACCAGAAGAGATAAGTGGACTTAAAGCGAAAACGCTTCGCCGCGGATCCAAATGTTTTCCACCCGCAGCTCGTTATCAACTGCAATCATGTCGGCCATTTTTCCCGGCTGTAACGATCCTAATTGCCGATCCAGCCCTAATAGACGCGCCGGGTGTAGAGAAGCCATATGTATAGCCCGTTCAGCCGTCATCCCGGGTAATGAACTGATGGTGCGCACGGCGGAATCCAGTGACAGGGTACTCCCCGCCAGGCTACCGCTGAGGGTACGAACGATCCCATTACGCATTTCTACCCTTTCGCCACATAAGGTGTAATTACCGTCAGGCATACCCGCCGCCTGCATAGCGTCGGTTATCAGCACGATACGATCTCCAGCGCAACGGCAACATAGCTGCATTGCCGCAGGATGTACGTGATGACCGTCGGCAATAAGTTCAAGCCAGGCGCGGTTATCGGTTAATCCAGCGCCGACCATGCCAGGTTCGCGATGATGTAAACCGCTCATGCCGTTGTAACAATGCACCAGGCCATCTGCACCGGCATCGAAGGCGGAACAGGTTTGTTCCCAGGTTGCCGCACTATGACCCAGCATCACCCGTACACCTTGCCGTTTGAGATGACGGATCGCCTGCAGTGCCCCCTCTTTTTCCGGGGCAAGGGCGACGACGCGTAGCGTCTCGCGAGAAACCGCAATCAACCGATCGAATTCGGCAAGATCCAGTTCTCTGAACCATTGTGCCGGATGAGCGCCTTTATGCGGCGGCGTGAAGTAGGGGCCTTCAAGATAGCTGCCAAGAATTTGCGCTCCCGGACCGCCTGCGTGAACGCGTCGCGCAATACGTTCCAGCGTCGCATGGATTTCCGCTAACGGCGCGGTGACGGTGGTCGGCAACCAGTTGGCGACCCCCTCACGCGCTTTATGTTTCGCAAGGAGGTCTAACGTATCCGGTGCGTCATCCATGACATCTACGCCTGCGCCGCCGTGGACATGAATATCGATATATGCGGGACACAGCAGCTCGGCGTCGCGAGTGAGAACACCCGCGGGGATCGGCTCCAGCGCCACGATAACGTCATTTTCAAACCGTAGCTGATGGTCATCAAGCCAGCCTTGCTCTGTGAGTAAGCGCCTGGCGCGCAGTATGCGGCTCATATACCTTCCTCAACAGCATGATCTTCCCGGCAGCGTCCCAGCTCATCGACCAGACATGTTAACCCGCGATGACCGCATTCCAGTGCCTGAAGACGAAAGGCTTCGCTGGTTAATCCTTCTCGTTCCAGCACCATCTCCAGCAGTAGCTGCAGGTTAGTGCCGGTAATGACTTCTCGTCCGCGTTTTTGCATCGCCAGCGTGGAGGCGACGCGAAATGGCGTGCCGCCAAGTAAATCAGTCAGAAAAACAATATCTTCTTCGCCATCCAGCTCGTTTACCGCCTGCTCCAGTTGTGCGGTCAGCAGGGCGGTCGTGGAGGATTCAGGAAAATCTATCGCAATGAATTGCGACTGTTCGCCAAGGATCTGTTTCATTGCCTTTTCCATGCCGCTGGCAAATCCGCCATGCCCGGTCAAAATGATTCCTAACATCGAAAACCTCTTAGCGTTACAGGAAGTGACAGAATTTACCTACAATGCCCAGCGCGACGGTGATGCCGATAAGGCGGAGCGGGCTCCAGCCGCGGCGCACCAGCCAGAACATCACCAGGGTATAAACCAGCGGTAAAAAGGCGGGCATCAGCTTATCGATGACATCCGTTTGCAGTTTAACCACGGCATCGCCGGCAGTGATTTCAAGCGTTGTGCTTAAACGAACATAAGTCGCTACCAGCGCGCCAATCACCGTCATCCCGACGATAGAGGCGGCATGGCCGACTTTTTTGGTATTGGCTTTAATGAGCGGAATCGCCGCTACCCCCATCCGGTAGGCATAGTGCGCCAGACCGAAGCGCAGGCCGAGATGGACCACATTGAACAGAACGATAAAAACAACCGCGCCGAGGATCGACCCTTGTAGCGCCAGGCTGGCGCCAATGCCGCCGCAAATCGGCAATAGCGTTAACCAGAACATAGCATCGCCGATACCGCCGAGCGGCGCGCCAACGGCGATTTTGGTGTTCTGGATACTGTTAACGTCCTGCTTCGAGCGCTCCATCGCCAGAATAATGCCGATGACAAAGGTCACGAGGAACGGATGGGTATTAAAGAAGCCCATATGTCCTTTCATTGCCCGTGCCAGATCGCGCGGATTAGTGTGGATTTTCTTTAATGCCGGCAATAGTCCGTACAGCCAGCCGGAAGCCTGCATACGTTCGTAGTTGAAGGACGCCTGTAATAGCATTGAACGCCAGGCCACCCGATTAATGTCTTTTCTTGTCAGGTCGGCCCCAATGCTTTGATCTTCATAAACGTTTTCATTAACACCAGTGAGCAGCGTCGTTTCGCTTTCGGCCACGTTGGGCAGCGTGTGTTGATTAGATGCCATCTTCGAATTCCTCTTTAGGCGCAGCAGGTTGAGTCGGTTCGGGAGATTTGCGTAGCAGGTCGATAAGCGCCATGGCCAGCGCGGCGGCAGCAATGGCTAACACCGGGAGCTTGAGCCAGGCCGCCGCGACGAACCCGATGATGAAATAGGGGATATAGACGTTTTTCATCATGATTTTTAGCAGTACGGCAAAACCGATTGCCGGCATGATGCCGCCAGCGACGCCAAGGCCATCGATTAGGCGCTCAGGGAGCACATCTATTGCGGTTTTGGCGTGTTCTGCGCCGAAGTAGATAGGCAGAAAAGCACAGAGAAAATAAAAGGTACCTAATGCCAGCAACGCCAGGTAATTCACACGCTCAATACCGCGGGTATCGGCATTTGCCGCCATGCGATCGCAGCGCGACATAACCCCTGACATCACTGAGAAAAGGAACGTTATCCCCATCTGAACCGCGACGGCGAAGGGAACCGCAACGCCGACGGCGACATCGGGTTTAACGCCGGTGGTAATAGCGAAGGTGGTGCCGACAATGGTCCCGATAATGACGTTCGGCGGTTGCGCGCCAGCCAGCGGCGCCAGACCCATCCACACCAGCTCCAGTGTGCCGCCGGTTAATATACCGGTATGAAGATCGCCGAGGATCAGGCCCACTAAGGGGCCAAGGACCACCGGACGATGCATATGGGTTAAACCGTTAAACATATCCAGACCGGCGATAAAGGCGAGGATACCCAATGCAATGGCTTGAAAAAGCGAGATTTCCATGGAGAGCCCCTTAGAGCAGTTTATAAAGATCCGTTGCCGGTTCCGTCGGAACCCCTTGAATGAAACACTCAACGCCAGCAGATTTCAGACCGTTAAAGGCGACAATATCGTTGCCGTCGACAGAGACCGTTTTCGCAATTTGTCGCTTCCCGTCGGCATAGTGCATATTGCCGACGTTGATGCGCGATACCGGCACCCCGCCGGAAACCAGCGTCAGAAAATCGGCGGGCGATTTACATACCAGCAATATTTTTTGCCGATCGGCGGCGCGATGAATGTTGTCGATGACTTTCTGCAGCGACCAGAAGCGCACGGCAATCCCCTCTGCCAGCACCATCTCCATCAGGTTCTGTTGTACGGGGTCTTCAGCAACCTCGTCATTGGCAACCAGGACCAGATTCGCCCCCGCGAACCCGACCCACTGCACGCCAACCTGGCCGTGGATTAAACGTTCATCAATGCGACTTAACACAATATTTGGCATCGCCGTTTCCTCTTCGTTGTTATCCGTTATGAGATGTCATGCCCTGACAGGCGTCATGGTATTGCTGCAAGATGTCCTGGACGTGGCTAATGATGAGTTCATGCGGCGTAGCGCTGAGCGCCCCCTCGCGAACTTTTACGTACTGTAAAGGCAGATACTGGCTAATGAGCGGAAGCGGAATGGCTTCATCGGCCAGATTGCGCACCAGATGCGCTAAAGCGGTGTCTATCTGGCTGTCCGGCCAGTAGTAGCGAACGCGATCGGAATAGCTGTAGCCGCGTGCTAACCGCCGTGCGTGGCCATCGCCGTGGTAGTGGCTTTGCCAGTATTCCGGACGATCGAGCATGACGTTTTCCAGTACCATGCGTAATCCCGAACAGGATTTTGCCGGTACGATTTCTTCTTCAATCGCCGCTAAAGCGAAAAGCGCTTCACGCAGCGCGAAAGTCAACGCCGGGCCGACTTTCAAAATCGCGAAATGATCGACTACCAGTTGGCGTAGCGCATGCGGGGTCTGATAATCCGTGGAATGCGCTTCAAAGAGCAATGTGGCATAGTCTTCCACCATAGCGCTGAGGGATTTTGCTTTTTCAGATTCGTAATCAATGATTTGTGCATGATCGAATTCCACGCCAGGCTGTACCACGAGCGCGATAATTCGCGGCCAAATACCCTCAAGCCCCACACTGGTAAAGGCGACCCTGTGTGCATCGAGAGTGGCGCGAGCCGCATCCGGGGTGGTGACTTGTAGGGTGTTGAGGGTTTCGTGAGCGCCACCGGGCACGGGAACCTCAGTGCCGATAACGTAAACGAGATCCGATTTGCCTTTCAGGGCAATACAGGTTTCTTCTGCGATTTTTGCCAGCCTTGCGGCGCGTTCAGCGACAAGGTCATCGGTTAAGGGAATGGGATCGTCTTTGCATGACATACTGCAATCGAGGTGGATTTTTTTAAACCCGGCGGCGACATAGCTTTTAATCAGATCGTCGGCGTGGGCCATGGCTTGTGCGACCGGAAGATGTTGCCAGCGGTTTGGCCCCAGATGATCGCCGCCGAGGATGAGCCCGTCGCGGGGGAACCCCAGTGTATCGGCAAGATGATAGATAAAGCCGCAGAAATCAGCGGGGGTCATACCGGTATAACCGCCAAACTGATCAACCTGATTGGAGGTCGCTTCAACGAGCAGGGGCGTATGGTTTGCCTGAGCAAAACGAATGGCGGACTCCAGTACCAGTGGATGCGCGGAGCACACCGCGTAAATACCATTCGCTTCACCCTGTTTGTGTCGCACCACCAATTGTGTAAGATGTTTCACTTTCCTCTCCAGGTCAGAAATCAACGATTCGATCTTTCGTTTTGTTTCGCTTTATAGTGCTTCAGCGTGCTTTAAAAATAAAACGAAAGATAATAGTTTTCCGATCTGTTTCACAAAAGAAACATAATGAAAGCTTTCAGCACGGTGTGGTTCCTTTTTTGCCGTGCCAATAGCGCTTGCATTCTGCTAAAAGAAAGGCGTTAATAGTCAAAACGAAATGAAACGAAAGATACAGCCAAGGATATTGTTATGAACAGCAGCGAGTCATCTGCCGAAAAGCGCATTGCGGGAACAAGTGAAAGGCGTGAGCAGATCATCCAGCGGTTGCGACAGCAGGGAAGCGTCCAGGTTAATGACCTGGCGGAGGCGTATGGTGTATCGACGGTCACGATACGCAACGATCTGGCGTTTCTGGAAAAACAGGGCATTGCGGTGCGAGCATACGGCGGCGCGCTGATTTGCGATAGTCATACTCCAGGCGTTGAACCTTCAGTTGAAGATAAAAGCGCGCTTAATACGGCCATCAAACGCCAAATTGCCAGCGCCGCCGCTGAGCTGATAAAACCGGGACACCGAATTATTCTCGACTCAGGCACTACCACCTGTGAAATCGCGCGCCAGCTCCGACAGCATAGCGATGTTATCGCGATGACTAATGGAATGAATGTCGCCAACGCGTTGTTAGAAGCTGAAGGCGTAGAATTACTGATGACGGGGGGGCACCTGCGTCGCCAGTCGCAGTCATTCTATGGCGATCAGGCTGAGCAGTCCTTGCAGAACTACCACTTTGATATGCTTTTCCTCGGGGTGGATGCGATAGATCTGGAACGTGGGATCAGCACTCATAATGAGGATGAAGCCCGCCTGAACCGTAAAATGTGCGAAGTCGCGGAGTGTATCGTCGTTGTGACTGATTCCAGTAAATTCAATCGTTCCAGTTTACATAAAATCATCGATACGCAGCGCATTGATATCATTATTGTCGATGACGGGATTCCGCAAGAAAGTCTGGAGGGGTTACGTAAGGGCGGGATTGACGTTATTCTCGTCAAATCATAATTCGGTGTAAGTTGCCAGCCGGGGTATGCTCTATAACCCGACTGGCGATAGACGCTGACTTTTAGGGTCACGTCACCGGCGCCGGGTTAAACACCGCCAGCTGGTTATGCAGACCCCATTGATCGGAGAAGGTTTTCTTACGTCCGCTGGCGACGTCGAGAATGAACTCGAACAGTTTCTGCCCAACCTCCTCAATCGTCTCTTCGCCGGTCGCGATAGTACCGGCATTGATATCCATTAAGTCGTACCAGCGGTTGGCAAGCTCGGTACGGGTCGCCATTTTAATCACCGGTACCGCCATCAGCCCGTAAGGGGTGCCGCGCCCGGTGGTGAACACCTGAACGGTAATGCCGGAAGCCACCTGTTGAGTACCGCAGACAAAATCGCTGGCCGGTGTCGCCGCATAGATAAGCCCGCGTTTCGTCGGGCGCTGACCCGGCGAAAGGACTTCGACGATGGCGCTTTTACCTGATTTGGCAATTGAACCCAGCGCTTTTTCCACTACGTTGGCCAGACCGCCTTTCTTATTACCCGGTGACGGGTTGGCGCTGCGGTCGGTTTTCCCCAGCTCCAGATAGTTATCGTACCAGGCCATCTCTTCCAGCAGGCGCTTGCCAACTTCTTCGTTGATGGCGCGCGGGGTTAACAGATGGATAGCATCGCGAACCTCGGTCACTTCCGAGAACATCACCGTCGCGCCGCAGCGTACCAGCAGATCTGAGGCATAGCCCACCGCCGGGTTGGCGGTCACGCCGGAGAAGGCGTCGCTGCCGCCGCACTGCATACCGACCACTAAGTCCGAAGCCGGGCAGGTCTCACGCTGACGAGCATTGAGTTTGGCCAGGTGGCGCTCGGCAACCTGCAGAATATCATCGACCATCGATTTAAAGCCGACATGCTGTTCGTCCTGCAAACGCACTACGCTTGCGCTATCGACGGCGATCGGCTGCACGTCTTCGGTTCCCTGCAGCAGACGTTCCGGCTGCAGCTTTTCACAGCCCAGACCAATCACCATCACCTCACCGCCAAAGTTGGGGTTCAGCGCGATATTGTGGATGGTGCGAATCGGTACGATCGCCGCCGGGGCGTTAATCGCCACGCCGCAGCCGTACAGATGGTTTAGGCCGACCACTCCGTCGACGTTGGGGTATTTCGGCAGCAGGTCGCGTTCAATGATCTTGACCACATAATCCACTACACCGGCGACGCAGTGCACGCTGGTGCTGATCCCCAGCAAATTCTTAGTTCCCACGCTGCCATCGGCATTGCGATAGCCTTCAAAAGTGTATCCTTCCAGCGGCGGCAGCGGTTCCGGGACTTTGGTCGCCAGCGGTAAGGTGTTGAGCGGCGGCGCGGTCGGCAGCTCAACCAACGACTCATCAATCCAGCTTCCCTTTGGTATATCGCGAACGGCGAAGCCAATCACTTCGCCGTAGCGGATGATTTCACCATGGGCAGGAATATCGACAAGGGCGACTTTATGACCTTGCGGGATATGTTCAATGAGGGTCAGGCCATCCGGAAAACGCGTTCCGGCGGGTAAACCGCGATCGTTAACAATAATCGCCACATTATCGGTAGGGTGCACTTTTATATAAAACGCCGTCGGCGACTGTTGTCGAATCTCAATCTCAGCCATTGTCCAGTGTTCTCCAGAACGGTGCTAATAATAAAAATAAAACGTTAATTCAGCTTGTGCCTATCAGAATGATGAAATACAGAATGTCAGGAGTTATAGCAGCAAAATGTGATCTTGGTCACTGCTTGCGGTGACGGTTGCCAGCATTGAACGGCAATCCTAAGAACTGTGGATTAGCGCCCATAACCTATGGCATTTGCATAACGAAAATGATTATTAAAGCGCTTATATTGTGATTATGCATAGTGCCTGGTCACGGTGGGATGATTATACTGAGTCATGTTTTGCGGTGTTCGATATGAGAATAAATAGCCCGCTTAAAAAATAATAAAGGTATTCTTTTTCAGAAAAATATCTAAATGTTCAAGGGTAAAAGAAAATAGGCATCGGTTCGCTATTTAATTCTGCAAATTATATTTGTGGTTGGCGAGATTAAACGTATAGAACAGCAGAAGTAAGCAACGATTAACCCAAGGTAAAATCATGGATAACGCAATTTTCCCGAACAAATTTAAGGCCGCGCTGGCGGCCCACCAGGTACAAATCGGCTGCTGGTGCGCTCTGGCGAATCCGATTAGCACCGAGGTATTAGGGCTTGCTGGTTTCGACTGGCTGGTGCTTGACGCGGAGCATGCGCCGAATGATGTGACCACACTTATCCCGCAACTGATGGCGTTGAAGGGCAGCCACAGCGCGCCGGTGGTCCGCGTGCCGACCAATGAACCGATTATCATCAAGCGCATGCTGGACATCGGTTTCTACAACTTCCTCGTGCCGTTTGTCGAAACCGCTGAACAGGCGGCGCAGGCGGTAGCATCGACCCGCTATCCGCCGGAAGGCATCCGCGGGGTCTCCGTTTCTCATCGCGGCAATATGTTCGGCACCGTAGCGGACTACTTCACTCAGTCGAATAACAACATCGCCATTCTGGTGCAAATTGAGAGCCAGACCGGGGTGGACAATGTCGACGCGATCGCCGCGACCGAGGGCGTTGATGGCCTTTTCGTGGGGCCAAGCGACCTGGCCGCAGCATTAGGCCATCTGGGCAATGCCGCACATCCTGACGTCCAGCGCGCCATCCAGCATATCTTCGCCAGCGCGAAGAAACACGGTAAGCCGAGCGGCATTCTTGCACCGGTGGAAGCCGATGCGCGCCGCTATCTGGAGTGGGGCGCGACCTTCGTCGCCGTCGGTAGCGATTTAGGTGTCTTCCGTTCAGCAACCCAGAAACTTGCTGATTCTTTTAAAAAATAATCACCAGGATGAAGAGAGAGAACATTATGACAATCAAAGTGGGTTTTATTGGTCTTGGCATCATGGGCAAGCCGATGAGCAAAAATTTGCTGAAGGCGGGTTATTCGCTGGTGGTATCCGACCGTAACCCTGAAGCCATTGCTGACGTGATTGCCGCGGGCGCAGAGACTGCGAGCACGGCGAAGGCCATTGCTGAGCAGTGCGATGTAATTATCACCATGCTGCCAAACTCTCCGCACGTGAAAGACGTTGCGTTGGGTGAAAACGGCATTATCGAAGGCGCGAAACCGGGCACCGTGGTGATTGATATGAGCTCCATTGCGCCGCTGGCGAGTCGCGAAATCAGCGAAGCGCTGAAGGCCAAAGGCATCGATATGCTGGATGCGCCGGTGAGCGGCGGCGAACCCAAAGCGATCGACGGCACCCTGTCGGTGATGGTTGGCGGCGACAAGGCGATTTTCGATAAATACTACGACCTGATGAAAGCGATGGCGGGATCCGTGGTGCATACCGGCGAGATTGGCGCAGGCAACGTCACCAAGTTGGCCAACCAGGTGATTGTGGCGCTGAACATCGCGGCAATGTCGGAGGCGTTAACTCTGGCCACCAAAGCCGGCGTTAACCCGGAACTGGTTTATCAGGCGATTCGTGGCGGCCTGGCAGGTAGCACCGTGCTCGATGCTAAAGCGCCGATGGTGATGGATCGCAACTTCAAACCGGGCTTCCGTATCGATCTGCATATTAAAGATCTGGCCAATGCGCTGGATACGTCTCACGGCGTCGGCGCCCAGCTACCGCTGACGGCGGCGGTGATGGAGATGATGCAGGCGCTGCGCGCGGATGGCCTGGGCACCGCTGACCATAGCGCTCTGGCGTGTTACTACGAAAAACTGGCGAAAGTGGAAGTGACTCGTTAACAAGAAGGGCGTGTTCCCGCGCCCTGTCATTCTTGCCTTGCGCGGCACAGTCAGGCGACATAACTATGAAAATCGTAATTGCCCCAGACTCTTATAAAGAAAGCCTTTCTGCCAGCGAGGTAGCTCAGGCGATAGAAAAAGGATTTCGGGAAATTTTCCCCGATGCGCAATATGTTTCTGTTCCGCTTGCCGATGGCGGCGAGGGAACGGTTGAGGCCATGATTGCCGCCACGCAGGGTACGGCGCATACGGCGCTGGTCACCGGGCCGCTGGGGGAAAAAGTGAATGCCCGCTGGGGCATGTCCGGGGACGGCAAAACCGCATTTATTGAGATGGCCGCGGCCAGCGGGCTGGGACTGGTGCCGCCTGAGAAACGTAATCCTCTGATCACCACTTCTCGCGGTACCGGCGAGCTGATTTTACAGGCGCTGGAGCACGGCGCGACCAGCATCATTATCGGCATCGGCGGTAGCGCGACCAATGACGGCGGCGCCGGGATGATGCAGGCGCTGGGCGCAAAGCTCTGTGATGCCAACGGCAGCGACATCGGTAATGGCGGTGGTTCCCTTAACTGCCTGAATTCAATTGATGTTTCGTCCATGGACCCACGTCTTAAACACTGTGCTATTCGCGTGGCTTGCGACGTGACAAATCCGTTGATTGGCGAACAGGGGGCATCGCGCATTTTTGGCCCACAAAAAGGGGCGACCGAAGCGCTCATTGTCGAGCTTGATAATAATCTTGCCCACTACGCCTCGGTTATCAAAAAATCGCTGCGCGTGGAGGTGAAAGATGTCCCCGGTGCCGGAGCGGCGGGGGGAATGGGGGCCGCGCTAATGGCTTTTCTGGGGGCTGAACTGCGCAGCGGGATTGAGATTGTGACGACGGCGCTTAATCTGGAAGAACATATTCACGACTGCACGCTGGTGGTAACCGGCGAAGGGCGACTCGATAGCCAGAGCATCAACGGCAAAGTACCGGTTGGCGTAGCCAATGTGGCGAAGAAATACCATAAACCGGTGATTGCTATTGCCGGCAGTCTGACCCGCGATGTCGGCGTGGTACATCAATATGGCATCGAAGCGGTGTTCAGCGTACTGACCAGCATCGGCTCGCTGGAAGAGGCATTCCGCGGCGCATTCGACAATATTTATCGCGCTTCGCGAAATATTGCCGCGACGCTGGCGATCGGAATGCGTTGTGCGGGGTGACAAAGGCGCGCGAACCCTCTATACTTCGCGCCGAAGCTGACCAGACAGTCGCCGCTTCGTCGTCGTCCTCTTAGGGGGAGACGGGCGGAGGGGAGGAAAGTCCGGGCTCCATAGGGCAAGGTGCCAGGTAACGCCTGGGGGGTGTCACAGCCCACGACCAGTGCAACAGAGAGCAAACCGCCGATGGCCCGCGCAAGCGGGATCAGGTAAGGGTGAAAGGGTGCGGTAAGAGCGCACCGCGCGGCTGGTAACAGTCCGCGGCACGGTAAACTCCACCCGGAGCAAGGCCAAATAGGGGTTCATAAGGTACGGCCCGTACTGAACCCGGGTAGGCTGCTTGAGCCAGTGAGCGATTGCTGGCCTAGATGAATGACTGTCCACGACAGAACCCGGCTTATCGGTCAGTTTCACTCCTTAGAAAACCCCGCCTCGGCGGGGTTTTTGCTATCTGGAGGTTGGAACAAAGATGAATGACTGTCCACGACGCTATACCAGAAAGAAAGCGGCTTATCGGTCAGTTTCACCTCTTTAATGTAAAAACCCCGCTCCGGCGGGGTTTTTGCTATCTGGAGGTTGGAACAAAAATGAATGACTGTCCACGACGCTATACCAGAAAGAAAGCGGCTTATCGGTCAGTTTCACCTCTTCAATGTAAAAACCCCGCTCCGGCGGGGTTTTTGCTATCCGGAGGGTGGAACAAAGATGAATGACTGTCCACTTTTAAACAGCTTTCTGGCTGCATTGCAGGCCGCGCTCGTTGATACTGTCACGCTTTGAAAATGTATCTTCTATCCATTAATCTCAATCCCTCATTTGCAGCGGTCATCATTCAGCTTAATGGATAGCAGGTTTTACGTGTTATCCAGACAGGGGCGGTGGACGTGAAAAATGTAGTGTTATTCCCTCAACTCAAAACGGCAATAGCATGGCTGGTTGGTCATGGCGAGACGATTATGCAGTTTGCCTGGAATATCGTGGCAGCGCTGATTATTCTTTTTATCGGGAGAATGCTTGCAAAAGTCCTCGCCAAAACCTTCGAGAAAATTCTGCTGCGACGCAACGTAGATGCGACAATCGTCCACTTCTTCGCCGCGCTGGTGCGCTATATCACCATGGCTTTTGCGATTGTCGCCGCGTTAGGTCGAGTAGGGATTGAAACTTCTTCCATCATCGCGGTTATTGGTGCGGCGGGTCTGGCCATTGGCCTGGCGCTGCAGGGCTCGCTGTCAAATTTTGCCGCTGGCGTACTGCTGGTGACTCTGCGTCCATTCAGGGCGGGTAATTTCGTGCAGGTTGGTTCGGTATCAGGGATGGTGCAATCGGTACATGTTTTTTCTACGACGCTGCTTACTGTAGATAATAAAGAAGTCATTATCCCGAACGGTAAAATTATTGCCGATAGCATCGTTAACTACTCCCGCCATCCCTATCGCCGCATCGATCTTACGCTCGGCGTAGCGTGTCATAGCCAAATATCGCACGTTAAACAGGTTATCCAGACGCTTATCGATGATGAAAAGCGCATCGATCATTCTCGCGGTACCACCGTTCGCCTGATCGAGTTGGCTCCCGGTTCGCTTAACTTTACCATTCGCGTATGGGTGAAAAATGCTGAGTATTGGGACACCTATTTCGATTTTCTGGAAAATATCAAAAATGCGCTCGATGAAAATAATATCTTGCTGGCCGCACCGCGCATGGATATTAATTTAACATCAGCGGATTTAGCACGTGTTCAATAAGTAAGAAGAATTTTATATTTTATACAATTCATTTGGTGAATATATTATCTGAATATTTACACTGGTGAACATGATTTTTTACACATCGTCATTATTGTTCAGGGAATAATAGGTCGTCTTATCACTACGTACTTATTCAGGATAACAAGATGAACAAACTTTCTCGGATGGTATTAATGACGGCTGTAGCCGCAGGGTTCTCCATGGCGGCACAGGCCGCTGAGGTTACCGCCGCGCCGGCGCCGGCTCAGGATCCTATCGTTCAGCATTTAAAATTGAGCCAGGATCAGGTCGCAAAAATTAAGAGCCTGCATCAGGAAATGGAAAAGAACGTCCAGCAGATTTCACAGAAAGATATTAAAGATGGCGTGTTATTTGACGTGATCGATTCTGGTAAGTGGAATGAAAAAGCGGTTAAAGATCAGCTGGCGGCCTTTAGCAAGGTTGAGCAACAGGTGCGCTATTATCGCGTGAAGTACTATTTCGGCGTAAATCAGGTACTGACGCCGGAACAACGTACTCAGGTGAAAAAAGATCTCTCTCAGGCATTGAGCGAGTAATAAAGTCGGCCCCGCTATGGGGCCGATTTCTTCAGGCGGCGTTATCTTCATCCTGCAACCGCGTTTGCGCATCTTCCACGATGGCTTCCAGTTCACTCAGCATCTCTTCATAGCCAAAGCCGATTGGGCTCATGGTTTCCACGGCGACTGGCTGGTCTAACGATTTTGCCTTTTTGCTTTTTTTCTTGCTCACTCACAAACTCCCGGGCTTCCTTGTTACACCGGTAAATCTATCAGCAAAGCGCGCAGCGGCGTATCGGCGACGAGGGTAATGTTAGCTTCGTCACGAATAAACGCGCCATCGCCGCAGGTTAATGCCTGTTTCTCTTCCTTTTTTGCCACGGCATGTACCGTCCCGTGAATCGACTGCAGATAGGCGCGCGGGCCGTGCAGTTGAACGTTGATCTCTTCGCCCTTCGCCAGCTGCAGATGATGGATCCACACCTGCTGACGCAGCTGTAAGCTGTCGCCGCTGCCGTCCGGTGAGGCTAATAGCTGAATCGGCGAATCGCCAACCGTCATTTTCTGTACCAGCGGGTTTTCGCGCTCCGGACAGGCGTCGAGCCATAGCTGCATGCGCGTCAACGACTGCTCTTTACTGAGATTATGCTCGCTGTAGCTGACCCCCGGTTGGGTGGAGAGCAGCAGGGCTTCTCCAGCTTTTGCCTGTATGTGGTTGCCGTCGCTATCGCGGTATTCCGCTTCACCTTCCAGAATCAGATTCAGGATATCGACCTTTGGGTAGGTACGTGGCTGAAATGACGCGCCCGGCGCCAGCACTTCTTGATTGAGTACACGCAGCGAGGCGTAACCCAGCAATTTAGGGTCGAAGTAGTGGCCAAAGGAAAAGGTGTAGCGGGCCTGCAGCCAGCCGAAGTCTGCTTGACCGCATTGTTTGGCTGTTCGGGTTGTAATCATTTTCTTGACCTCTCTTTACACTAAATCAATGGTAAAGGTATGGACGCTGTATTGTTAGCCAGATATTCTGCCCGGTATGTTCAAAATTCCTGAATGAGAGCGAAATGGCGAAAGAGAGAGCATTAACGCTGGAAGCGTTACGCGTAATGGATGCAATAGACCGACGCGGGAGCTTTGCCGCTGCGGCTGACGAGCTGGGGCGTGTGCCTTCAGCCCTAAGCTACACCATGCAAAAACTGGAAGAAGAACTGGATGTGGTGTTGTTTGACCGTTCCGGCCATCGCACAAAATTTACGAACGTTGGCCGCATGCTGCTGGAACGCGGCCGCGTGCTGCTGGAAGCGGCGGACAAGCTGACCACCGATGCCGAAGCGCTGTCGCGCGGCTGGGAAACTCACCTGACCATCGTGACCGAAGCGTTGGTTCCTACCACCGATCTGTTTCCGCTGATTGAGAAACTGGCGACTAAATCCAATACCCAGCTGTCGATTATTACCGAAGTGCTGGCCGGTGCCTGGGAACGGCTGGAGCAGGGACGTGCTGATATTGTCGTCGCGCCGGATATGCATTTTCGTTCATCGTCAGAAATTAACTCGCGTAAGCTCTATTCGGTTTTAAGTGTTTATGTTGCCGCGCCGGATCACCCGATTCATCAGGAGCCAGAACCGCTTTCTGAGGTGACGCGGGTGAAATATCGCGGCGTCGCGGTGGCGGATACCGCGCGCGAGCGTCCGGTTCTGACGGTGCAGCTACTGGATAAGCAGCCGCGTTTAACCGTCAGCACTATTGAAGATAAACGCCAGGCGCTGCTGGCGGGGCTTGGCGTGGCAACCATGCCGTATCCGTTGGTTGAGAAGGATATTGCCGAAGGGCGCTTGCGGGTCGTAAGCCCTGAATATACCAACGAAATCGATATCATTATGGCCTGGCGCCGCGACAGCATGGGCGAAGCCAAATCCTGGTGTCTGCGGGAGATCCCGAAACTGTTTACCGGCAGATAACGGGAAGATGCGCTCCTCCGCCGCGAGGAGCGCGTAAATCAGTAGGAGTAGGGTTTTGGATTTGGCCCAAAGCGATTGTTGCCGGGCGTGCCGTTCTGACAATTGAAAATCAAAATCACCAGCCAGCCGATGACCGGGATCAGCAGCAGCAGTAGCCACCACGCCGAGCGGTCGGTGTCATGCAGGCGACGAAACTGCACCGCCCACCAGGGTAAAAAAACCAGCACGCCGTAAATGGTCGTCAGGATGCCTTCACCCCCAGCACGCTGCCAGCCGAGCATCTTATCAATGATGCTTAGCACTGCGGTGAGAATGATGTTGACCAGAATAAACATCCAGTACTCTTTGCGCCGGGCGCGACCGCCAAAGCCAATATAGTTTCGTAATACTTTTAGATACCAGTCCATTTTCTCACGCCTTAGTTAACCATTAATCACTTGTTTTTAAAGCGATCAAAATAATCATAGGCGTGAATATCAAACTGGTAAATATCCGTTATCCGAATAAAAGGCGCCCTTCGGCGCCTTATCGATCAGCGGGAAAAACGATCCCGCCCATGTGGTTCGTTGAGATCCTGCTGCGGGCCCACGGAGATGATCCCCGTCGGGTTGATGGTTTTGTGGCTGCGATAATAGTGATTGCGGATATGCGGGAAATTCACCGTTTCCGCAATCCCCGGCATCTGGTAGATATCGCGCAGGAAACCGTACAGGTTGAGATAGTCGCTGATGCGGCGCTTATCGCATTTAAAGTGGGTAACATACACCGGGTCGAAACGAACCAGCGTTGTCCACAGGCGGATATCCGCTTCCGTTAACTGGTTCCCGGTCAGGTAGCGGTGCTGACCGAGGATCTGCTCAAGGCGTTCGAGCGAGGTAAACAGCGCGTCTACGGCTTCGTCGTAGGCCTGCTGGCTGGTGGCGAAACCGGCTTTATATACCCCGTTGTTAACGTTGTCGTAGATCCAGCTATTGAGATCGTCGATCTTTTCTCGCAACGCCGGCGGATAATAGTCGCCCGCGCGCGCCCCCAGGCCATCAAACGCGGTATTGAACATGCGGATAATTTCAGCCGACTCATTGCTGACGATGGTCTGTTGTTTTTTATCCCACAGCACCGGAACGGTCACCCGGCCGGTATAATGCGGATCGGCCTGCAGATAAAGCTGATAGAGGAACTGATGATGATAGAGCTGGTCGCCGGTCGCATCCGGGAAATCGTCGGCGAAGGTCCAGCCGTTTTCCAGCATCAGTGGATTCACCACTGAGACAGATATAAAAGGCTCTAATCCTTTCAACTTGCGCAGAATCAGGGTGCGATGGGCCCACGGACAGGCCAGTGAAACGTACAGATGATAGCGGTCTTTCTCTGCGGCGAAGCCACCTTCGCCCGCAGGGCCTGGCGCGCCATCGGCGGTGAGCCAGTTGCGGAAGGCTGAAACGGAACGCTTGAACCGTCCTCCGGTGGATTTGGTGTCATACCAGGTATCTTGCCAGACGCCCTCGACTAATTGTCCCATTACTTCCTCCTTCAGATAGCAAAAGCGAGGAGATAGCCCCTCGCTTTTTTAGATTTTTACTCAGTATAGTGCGCTTACCACTTTTTATTCAGCACGCGGTCGATGCTGAATGCGCCCGGACCCGTCACGGCCAGCAGCAGATAACCACCAGCGATGGTCAGGTTTTTCATGAACATCAGCGAGTTCACGCCTTCAGCAAAGTTGCTGTGGAACAGGAACGCGGTCAGCAGGGTAAAGCCTGCGGTGAACAGCGCGGTAGTGCGAGTCAGGAAACCGAACAGAATTGCCAGACCGCCGCCAAACTCAAGCAGAATAGTCAGCGGCAGCAGCGCTCCCGGAACACCCATCGCTTCCATATACTGCTGCGTACCTGCATACCCGGTGATTTTTCCCCAACCAGCGGTAATGAACAGAATCGGCATCAGAATACGCGCTACCAGTACACCAACATCTTCTAATTTTTTCATTTCTTACTCCAGAAAACCCAAAGGGCGGCGATTTCGTTTTTTAGAGCAATCCTGCGTGGTTACGCGGGCTTGCTGTCGATGGAGAGGATATTAGCGAGCTTGAGAGGGGATTGTTAGCAAGGAAAACTGTAGTTCTTTTTCAAAGTTTCTGAGCAATTGGTGCGATCGGTGAAAATATTTTCCGAGGCGCCTCGCAGCGTGCGTGGCTATCGGTTGTGGTGGCGGGGATAAAAGAGGATATCTGTCGCCAACTTATTTTTGCATAGACAGGATGTCATGAAACAATTCAGCTCTACGCCTCACGATGCGTTGTTTAAAACATTTCTCACTCATCCGGAAACGGCGCGAGATTTTCTCCAGATCCATCTACCGGAATCGTTACGTATGCAATGCGATCTCAGTACCCTGCAGTTAGAGTCCGGCAGCTTTATTGAGGACGATATGCGTGCGTTGTACTCGGATGTGTTGTGGTCAATTAAAACGCAAAGCGGAAGCGGATATGTGTACGCGCTGATTGAACACCAAAGCACGCCAGACAAACATATGACCTTTAGACTAATGCGCTATGCATTTGCCATAATGTCTCGTCATCTGGATGCCGGTAATGAACATCTGCCATTGGTTATTCCGATGTTGTTTTATCATGGGCGGATTACACCTTATCCCTTTTCGATGTGCTGGCTGGATAGTTTTGCGCAACCCGCGTTAGCACGGGAGATATATGGGGATAATTTTCCATTGATCGATGTGACATCCTTCACGGACGATGAAATCCAACAGCATCGGCGTATAGCAATTTTGGAGTTCCTGCAGAAAAATATTCGCCAGCGCGATCTGAATGACCTGGTAGATCAACTTGTAGCCTTGCTGCTGCCGGGTTATACCACCGAGCATCAATTTAACGTGTTGATGAACTACATTGCCCGTTCCGGCCATTTGACCAGCCCTGGCAGATTTTTTCGTCAACTGGCGCAGGGAATGCCTGAACATAAGGAGCAACTGATGACATTAGCAGAATGGTTTGAAGAGCGTGGGCGCACAAAGGGAAGAAAACAGGGTCGTGAAGAAGGTAGAGAAGAAGGCGAACGTCAGGCGACGCGTAAAATAGCTCTTGCGATGCTTCGTAACGGCGTTGATAGCGCGCTGGTCAGTAAAACCACCGGTTTAAGCGAACAAGAGCTCAGCGCGCTGGCGCACTGAGCGAGCAATTAACGCGATGCGGACTGGCGCAGAATCCCTTTGACCATCCGCCAGGTGCTCCAGATGCCGAGGCCGCGTTTGCCCCAGCGGATTAAAAAGCGCGGATGGCGTACTGACCAGATAGCCATTACCCCGCTGCCGACCATCGCCCATGAACGCAGGTGTTTCAGCGTTTGCCAGCCGCGATCGATAGGCGAGGTGGCTTCCAGCCAGTGACGATGGCTGGCGGCCAAATCCAGCCGCTGTTGCTGGATTTGGCGCAGCAGCAGCGCTTTTCGCTGGTCGCGTTCCTGTTGGCCGCTCATCGACGATCGTCCTCAAGCAGCGCGCGATCGTTCGCCAGCTCGTCGCGGGTATGACGTAAAAACGTTGAGCGGCGAGCTTTCCTGAGGGTCCAAATTCCCCCTATCAATGAGGCGAGCAACAGGACGCTGGTGGTCGCGATCATCACATGCAGGCGGTACTGCGGATCGACGGCCCAGATGATCAGCACCAGCAGGCTCATCAGCCCAAAAGCGGCGAATAGCAGCGTTAGCCCGAGCATCAGCAACAGCTGGAAGAGGTTCGCTTTCTCCTCTTCCAGCTCCACGACGACCAGGCGCAAACGCGTTTCCACCATTTCGACCAGCAGCGTAATGATCCGCTGGCCGATGCCGAATACGCTCTGTCCCGGGCCCTGCGTGTGTTGAGAGTTTGCCATAATTAACGGCGCGACAGCAGTACGCCGACCACCAGCCCGACAGCTGCGCCAATACCAACGCCGGTCCACGGATTCTCGCGAACGTACTCATCGGCGCGAGCAGCGGTTTCACGCGTCTGCTTAACGATGGCATCGCTGGTGTCGCTGAGACGCACACGGCTGTCTTTCAGCACGCTTTCCGCTTTGCTACGCAGTTTGCCGAGTTCTTCTTTTGATTTATCGGTTGAGGAGTTCAGAACTTCTTCCAGCGTATCAGCCAGATTTTTCAGCTCAGCGCGTAGATCTTCTGCAACGTTATCTTTAGCCATCTTGTTCTCCTGTAGCGTTTACCAATTAATAATCGCGTGACTCAAGCGCTTTCAGTTCCTGCTGCGCTTCATCCAGTTTGCGTTCCCGTTTGCTAATTTTGTCTGCATCGCCTTTCTGCTTCGCCTCGCTCAGATCGCGCTGACGTTCGGCAACTTCGGCCTTCTGTTTAGCGATTTTCTGCTGATGTTCAGCCCTGACTTTACTGTCGCTGCAGTTAGCGCGAACTTCCTGCAGCGCTCTGTTCAGGCCGTCAATGCGATGCTGATTATGGTGTTTTTCGGCATAGCTGATCTCCCGTTGGATACTCTGTTCTTTTTCCTGACAAGGAGAGGCTGCGAAGGCGCTGGCGCTAAGTGAGGTCAGTGCCAGTAATAGTGCGATGCGGTATTTCATGGATTCTACCTTCCATTGTGTGAGGGGATATCGGTGATATACCCAATCCAGTCAACAATACGAGCCAGGCGGTTCCCGCAGTCTTAATAATAGACACGAAAGCGGGACATCACCAAACCGTACGAAAAGATTCGGAATTTTTGACGCGTTATCCAAAACGGCGCGGAGCATCGCGCAGGCGGGATAACCAGGCGGTGGCAGAATTTTCTTCATCCACCAGAGCAATAATATAACCGTGAGGCAGAGCCCGGCCCAATACTTCTTTTGCCGCGGCGCCCTGGGCGTTGGAATCGAATTTGATCAGCAGGCCGTCTTTTTGCGGGGTGATGCTCTTAAAACGGATGCCGTTGGCGTCAAGATGATGCCAGACGGAAAAACCGTCCGGCATGGCGACGCCCTGGCTGACGGGACGGATGGCCAGAGTGGACTCATGCTGACTGACGGTCAGCCACAGCCAGACGATGGCGCAAAGCAGCAGTGAGCCGCCCAGCATCCACCGCAGCTGGCGCCAGGAAGGACGTTTGATGACCATGCTCAGCTCCGACTGCTGTGTTTTTTCTTCCACAGTACAACCAGAGAGCCGATCAGACCGAAGACCAGCAGCGCAACCGGCAGCAGCATCAGGCACGACATCAGCTGATCTTCATACTTCAGGAATACCGGTGTTTTACCCAGCAGATAGCCGAGAGAGGTAAGAATCAACACCCACAGCAGACCGCTCATCCAGTTAAAGAACTGGAAACGCGCGTTATTCAGACCGGAGATACCGGCAATCGTTGGCAGTAGGGTACGTACGAAGGCGATAAAGCGGCCAATCAGCAGCGCCGATAACCCGTGCTTGTGGAACAGGTGATGGGCTCGCTGGTGATAATGCGACGGTAAATGCGATAGCCAGTTTTGCACGATCCGCGTATTGCCCAGCCAGCGTCCCTGGATGTAGCTCACCCAGCAGCCGAGGCTGGCCGCCGCCGTCAAAAGCAGTAGCGTTTCCGGGAAGCCCATCGCCCCTTTGGCGATCAAAACGCCGACCAGCACCAGCAGGCTATCACCCGGTAAAAACGCCGCCGGCAGTAAACCGTTCTCAAGGAACAAAATCATAAATAAGACAAAATAGAGCATGCCAATCATGGAGGGATTAGCGAGCGTTTCGTAATCCTGGGCCCATAAGGCATTCAGTAATTGGGTTAGTAGTTCCATTCACGATTCCTGGTACATCGGTTAACGGTACGTCTTATACATAGCGACTAGATTATTTTTTAGAGTATGGCCGCTGTTGAGACGTTCTGATCGGATCCTTGATTAAACAGTAAGTAAACACTTACATGCAGAACGACAAAATGCATCTAATTGTAACAAACTAGCTGACTTTCCGTCAGAGAAATTGCAGTTTGTTGCTGATTGATTTTGCGGGTTGCGGGGACGAGTAGCGAGAGGATTTACACAGGCTGACACTATATATGCTTTGCTTACCCTGTCGGGTTTGCGGGCAGAAAAAGAGGTTCTGCCCGTGAAAAGGATAATACGTTATTTTACCCCGTTCGCCGCGGTATCGAGATGAACCACCGGATTTTCGGCAAACAGGTAGCGATCGGCATTGAATTCAAAGTCATCGCTGGTTTCGTTAAACAGCATCAGCTTGGTATTTTCCAGATGCTGCCACATCGCCAGCTTCGCCGCGTGAGGGTCTTTACGAATTAACGCCTTGAGGATTTGGTCATGATCGTCGCACCAGTTGTCGACGGTGCGCAGGTCGATGTGGTCGTGCAGTTTTTTCCAGTACGGGTTGTGTACCCGCTGGGTCCACATTTTTTCAACGATGGCGGCAAGGGCGGTGTTCTGGGTAGCCAGCGCGACCTGGACATGGAACTGCAGGTCCCATTCGGAATCACGGAAGCACTTCTCGTTGCGGGCTTTCTCCTGAATTTCCATTAACTTCATGATGTCCTGCTTGGTCACCTGAGTCGCGGCGAATTCAGCGATATTGCTCTCAATCAACTGACGGGCCTGGAGTAATTCAAACGGGCCATAGTTGGCGAACTCCAGCGATTCATCCACCACCTGTTGGTATTTCGGGTGGTTGGAAATAACGTGGATGCCGGAGCCTTTGCGGACTTCAACATAGCCTTCGACTTCCAGCATGATGATGGCTTCGCGAACCACGGTGCGGCTGACGCTTTTTTCATCGGCGATGAAGCGCTCTGCGGGCAGCTTATCCCCTACAAGGTAGACGCCTTGTTCGATACGCGTCTTTAGCTCAGCGGCAAGCTGCTGATAGAGACGGCGCGGTTCACTGATTTCCATATTCGCTCCCGGAAGATGGCGACAATATTCGATTTGTTATACCACTTTTACGCGCTTTCCACCACTGGAAGGCACAAAAAAAGCCGCCTTAAAAGGCGGCTTAGTCGGTGCAAAATCATCTTGCAGTCTAGCTTTGCGTCACCGGTTTACTGGTATTGAGCGGCGTCGAGTCATCGTCGGCCGATTTGTTTTTCAGCACCGTCCAGATAACCAGCGCGCCCAGCAGGTCAAAGACCGCCAGCACCGCGAACAGCGGGCTGAAGCCGATGGTATCCGCCAGTGCGCCGACGACCAGCGCGAATAGGGTGCTCGCCAGCCATGCCGCCATCCCGGTCAGACCGTTGGCGGTCGCCACTTCGTTACGACCAAAGACGTCGGAAGAGAGGGTGATCAGCGCACCGGACAAGGCCTGGTGAGCAAAACCGCCAACGCACAGCAGCGCGATTGCCACATACGGGCTGGTGAACAGGCCAATCATGCCAGGACCAATCATCAGCAGGGCGCCCATCGTCACGACCATTTTACGTGAGACGATAAGATTCACGCCAAACCAGCGCTGGAACAGCGGCGGCAGGTAGCCGCCAACGATGCAGCCGAGGTCGGCGAACAGCATCGGCATCCAGGCGAACATGGCGATCTCTTTCAGGTTAAAGCCGTAAACCTTAAACATGAACAGCGGGATCCAGGCGTTGAAGGTACCCCAGGCCGGTTCTGCGAGGAAGCGCGGCAGCGCAATACCCCAGAACTGACGGTTACGCAGGATCTGCCACGGCGACATTTTCTTCGCGTTATTGGTCTGATGCTGAGATTCCTGGCCGCCGATGATGTAGTCACGTTCTTCATCGGTGAGTTTTTTCTGATCGCGCGGGTGTTTGTAGAAAATCAGCCAGGCCATTGCCCAGGCGAAGCTCAGTACCCCGGAAATAATAAATGCCATCTGCCAGCTATGCATGACAATCGCCCATACCACCAGCGGCGGAGCAATCATCGCGCCGATAGAAGAGCCGACGTTGAAATAGCCGACGGCGATGGAACGCTCTTTCGCCGGGAACCATTCGGAGCTGGCTTTCAGACCGGCAGGGATCATCGCTGCTTCCGCTGCGCCGACCGCGCCGCGGGCCAGCGCCAGGCCGCCCCAGCTGCCTGCCAGCGCCGTTGAACCGCAGAATACCGCCCAGGCGATAGCAAAGAAGGCGTAGCCAATTTTGGTGCCAAGCACATCGAGCACATAGCCGGCAACCGGCTGCATAACGGTATATGCAGCGGAGTAGGCGGCGATGATATAAGAATATTGTTGGGTTGAAATGTGCAACTCTTCCATCAGCGTCGGCGCAGCCGCCGCTACGGTGTTACGAGTCAGGTAACCCAGCACGGTGCCCAGCGTCACCAGTGCGATCATATACCAACGTAACCCTTTAATTTTACGCATGTAAAACCTCATCGTTGTTGTCTCTCCGCAGCGTCTGCGGCCATCTTTCGTCCCGCCAGGGAAGGAGGATGGGGAAACGGAGGGTTCAGGACGTGAACTGAACCTTGCCATCAGTGGTTAAAGTGAAACCGGCATCCCTACCGTTTAAGCCGATGTTATTCACACCGGTAATGCATTCCGTCGGTTTATATGTTGCGACGGCAGAAAGATAACTTGTCATACAACTTTAAAAGTTGAGTACTGTCACAAAAGTGGGAAAGTTTGTAGGGACATTAATCGCGTCAATTAAAGCCAGTACTGGCGCGGCTTGCAGCGATGTTTACTCCTTTGGTGGTGCTTTTTTTGTCGACGTTTATTGATCTAACTCACGAAAAATACTTCGGCCTGTAGAAATTGGTGTGATAACTTTGTCAGCATTAGAGTCAATCATCTGATGGGCTCCTTGATGGGGCGAAGAGGACACGACAATGACACCGTTTATGACCGAAGATTTTCTGCTTGATACCGAGTTTGCCCGCCGCCTGTACCACGATTACGCCAAAGATCAGCCGATTTTCGACTACCACTGCCACCTTCCGCCGCAGCAGGTTGCCGAAAATTATCGTTTTAAGAACCTGTATGACATCTGGCTGAAAGGCGACCATTACAAATGGCGCGCGATGCGTACCAACGGCGTGGCGGAGCGCCTGTGTACCGGCGATGCTGCCGATCGCGAGAAATTTGACGCCTGGGCGGCAACCGTTCCTCATACCATCGGTAACCCGCTATACCACTGGACGCATTTAGAGCTGCGCCGTCCTTTTGGTATTACAGGTAAGTTGTTGTCGCCAGCCACGGCGGATGAAATCTGGAACCAGTGTAATGAGTTGCTGGCTCAGGAGTCGTTCTCCGCCCGTGGAATCATGAAGCAGATGAATGTGAAGATGGTGGGGACGACCGACGATCCGATTGATTCACTGGAGCATCATGCTGCGGTCGCTAAAGATAGTACTTTTGATATCAAGGTATTGCCGAGCTGGCGCCCGGATAAAGCGTTCAACATCGAGCAGGCCACTTTTAACGATTACATGAGCAAGCTTGGCGAAGTCTCCGATACCGAGATTCGCCGTTTTGCCGATCTGCAAAGCGCGCTGACTAAGCGTCTGGATCACTTTGCCGCTCACGGCTGTAAAGTTTCCGACCACGCGCTGGACGTGGTGCTGTTCGCTGAAGCGAGCGATAACGAACTGGATAGCATTCTGGCGCGCCGTCTGGCGGGCGAAACGCTCAGCGAGCATGAAGTCGCGCAGTTCAAAACGGCGGTACTGGTGTTCCTCGGTGCGGAATACGCGCGCCGCGGCTGGGTACAGCAGTACCACATCGGCGCGCTGCGTAATAACAACCTGCGTCAGTTCAAACTGTTAGGGCCGGATGTTGGCTTCGACTCCATCAACGACCGTCCGATGGCCGAAGAGTTATCGAAGCTGCTGAGCAAGCAGAACGAAGAAAACCTGCTGCCGAAAACTATTCTGTACTGCCTGAACCCACGCGATAACGAAGTGCTGGGCACTATGATCGGTAACTTCCAGGGCGAAGGCATGCCGGGCAAGATGCAGTTCGGTTCCGGCTGGTGGTTCAACGATCAGAAAGACGGCATGGAACGTCAGATGACCCAACTGGCGCAGCTTGGCCTGTTGAGCCGCTTTGTCGGCATGCTGACCGACAGCCGCAGCTTCCTCTCCTACACCCGCCACGAATACTTCCGCCGTATTCTGTGCCAGATGATCGGCCGCTGGGTGGCTGCTGGCGAAGCGCCTGCGGATATCGCCCTGCTGGGCGAGATGGTGAAAAACATCTGCTTTAACAATGCGCGTGATTACTTCGCCATTGAATTGAACTAAGGCCAGAGGTCGGTTGATATGCAATACATCAAAATCCATTCGCAGGATAACGTCGCGGTGGCGCTGGCGGATATGACGTCAGGCAGCGTGGTGACGATTGATAACGATACCGTCACCCTTAGCCAGGATGTTGTCCGCGGTCATAAGTTCGCGCTGCGGGCCATTGCGAAAGGTGAAAACGTCATTAAGTACGGGTTGCCGATTGGTCATGCGCTGGCGGATATCGCGCCGGGCGAGCATGTTCATGCGCACAATACGCGTACCAATCTGAGCGATCTTGACGCGTATCGCTATCAACCAGACCTGGTTGAACAACCGGCGCAACCTGCGGATCGCGACGTCGAGATTTATCGTCGCGCCAGCGGTGAAGTCGGCGTGCGTAACGAATTATGGATCCTGCCGACCGTGGGCTGTGTTAACGGCATCGCCCGGCAGATCCAGAATCGTTTCCTGAAAGAGACCAACGACGCGGAAGGCACCGACGGCGTCTTCCTTTTCAGCCACACCTACGGCTGCTCGCAGTTGGGAGATGACCATATCAACACCCGTACCATGCTGCAAAACATGGTCCGCCACCCGAATGCCGGGGCGGTGTTGGTGATTGGTCTTGGCTGCGAGAACAACCAGGTTGATGCCTTCCGTGAAACGCTGGGGGATTTTGACCCGGAACGCGTGCACTTCATGATTTGCCAACATCAGGAAGATGAAGTGGAAGCGGGAATTGAGCATCTTCATCAGCTCTATGAAGTGATGCGCCATGATAAACGCGAAGCGGGTAAACTGAGCGAACTGAAGTTTGGCCTTGAGTGTGGCGGCTCGGACGGCCTGTCCGGCATTACCGCTAACCCAATGCTGGGGCGTTTTTCTGACTACCTGATTGCGAACGGCGGCACTACGGTGTTGACCGAAGTGCCGGAAATGTTCGGCGCTGAGCAACTACTGATGAGCCACTGTCGCGACGAAGAGACTTTCGGCAAACTGGTCACCATGGTCAATGATTTTAAACAGTATTTTATCGCCCACGACCAGCCTATCTACGAGAACCCGTCGCCGGGTAACAAAGCGGGCGGTATCACGACGCTGGAAGATAAGTCGCTTGGCTGCACGCAGAAAGCGGGTTCCAGCCAGGTGGTTGACGTTCTGCGCTACGGTGAACGTTTGAAAGTCCACGGGTTGAATCTGTTGAGCGCGCCGGGTAACGACGCGGTGGCGACCAGCGCGCTGGCGGGTGCCGGCTGCCATATGGTGCTGTTTAGTACCGGCCGCGGCACCCCTTATGGTGGTTTCGTTCCGACGGTAAAAATCGCTACCAACAGCGAGCTGGCGGCGAAGAAAAAGCACTGGATTGATTTCGATGCCGGGCAGTTAATTCACGGGAAAGCGATGCCGCAGGTGTTGGAGGAGTTTGTCGATCTGATCGTCGATATCGCCAACGGCAAGCAGACCTGCAACGAACGCAATGATTTCCGCGAACTGGCAATCTTTAAAAGCGGCGTCACGCTGTAACGACGCTGACTACCGCGGTGTTTGCAAGGTCGGATAAGCGTAGCGTCATCCGACAATATTAAACTCTCCCCGGTCGCGCTTACGCTTACCGGGGCTACCAACGGAATAGGTCCGTAGATACTGTTATCGATTTGCAACTGTTTTGGTCCGGGAAAAACAGTTGTTTTTTATTATTTCAGAGCAGATTGCGCTCCCGATATTTCTTCTGCGTTATGTCCCTCATGGCGCAGGGAGCGCACAAAGGGCGGCCAGTCGCCGCCGCCCTCTGTACTCCCGGGCTCTGGCCGCCAAAATCGCCACTTCGTGGTACCTTCGACTTATCCCGGAAGGCTTCGGGTCGGGCCGAGGCAGCGTCCGTGCAAGTCACGGCCCTCAGCCCGCATCCATGCGGGCTGCCCCGGCCTTCCGGGAACGTCTCAGCGATTTTGAGGCCACCAACACCGGCAGTTTCAGCCAGCATGGTGAATAAAATAAAGGCAGGCCGCACGTACCGTAGGTCGGATAAGCGTAGCGCCATCCGACAATACGCTAACTACGCAGGGCGTTCTTCGCCAGCTGTTCGTCTTCGGCCATACAGGCCGCGGCGGTGAACAGCGCATCGGTTGACGAGTTGAGCGCCGTTTCGCAGGAATCCTGCAGCACGCCGATAATAAAGCCGACGGCGACGACCTGCATGGCGACATCGTTCGGAATACCGAACATGTTACAGGCCAGCGGGATCAGCAGCAGCGAACCGCCTGCCACCCCGGAAGCGCCGCAGGCGCACAGCGAGGCCACTACGCTCAGCAGCAGCGCCGTCGGTAGATCCACCGGAATATTCAACGTATGCACCGCCGCCAGCGTCAGCACGGTGATAGTAATCGCCGCGCCCGCCATATTGATGGTCGCCCCCAGCGGAATAGATACCGAATAGGTATCGCGATCCAGATTCAGCTTCTCGCACAGCGCCATATTCACCGGAATGTTGGCGGCGGAGCTGCGGGTAAAGAAGGCGTAGACGCCGCTTTCACGCAGGCAGGTCAGCACCAGCGGATACGGGTTACGGCGGATTTTCCAGAATACCAGCAGCGGGTTAATCACCAGCGCCACCAGCAGCATGCAGCCGACCAGCACCAGCAGCAACTGGGCGTAGCCCCACAGGGTATCGAAACCGGTCGTCGCCAGCGTTGAGGAGACCAGGCCAAAAATACCCAGCGGCGCAAAGCGGATCACCAGCTTGACGATAAAGGTCACCGCGTGCGAAACGTCGTTAATCAGGTTTTTAGTGCTGTCGTTACCGTGGCGCAGCGCGAAGCCCAGCCCCACCGCCCACACCAGAATACCGATATAGTTGGCGTTCAGCAGCGCGTCGATAGGGTTAGCCACCATGCTCATCAGCAGCCCGCGTAGCACCTCTACAATCCCCGATGGCGGGGTGATGCTGTCCGCCGCGCTGGTCAGATGCAGCGTAGAAGGGAAAACAAAGCTAAACAGCACCGCGGTGAGCGCCGCGCTGAAGGTCCCCAGCAGATAGAGAAACAGAATCGGGCGGATACTGGTTTTTTGTCCGTGCTGATGGTTTGCGATCGACGCCATCACCAGCATTAATACCAGCACCGGCGCGACGGCTTTCAGCGCGCCGACGAACAGCGTTCCCAGCAGCCCGACCGCGATAGCGGCCGGTTTCGAGACCAGCGCCAGTACCACGCCAAGTACCAGTCCCAACAGGATTTGTTTCACCAGACTGCCCTGCGCCAGGCGCTGCAGCAGCCCCGACGGGCGGTTTTGTGTTGTCATAAATCATTCCTTCCAGTGATGTAGCAGTCCATCCCGGCGACGTATTATTTGTTACGTTTATGTCCGGATGTAAATGAATGTTTGCATGGTCGAGTATACGGAAAGAACGCGAGGTAGGAAGCGTATTCTACTGTTTCTTGCACGCCGATCTTATTTTTTAACTATATATTAACGTTTTTGTGACATGGATAAAAATTATGCGCGGGAAAGCTAACGCAGGGCGGCGTATCCCGGCCAGATACGCGATATCTGGCCGGGAACAGGGGGTTATTGCAGCTGTTTCTTCTTATCGTTCTGTTTGTTCACCCAGGCGTTAATCAGCAGCGTCGCCGCCAGGATACCGCCCACCACGCCGAGGGAAACGGCGATCGGAATGTGGTAGAAATCGACGATTAGCATCTTGATACCGATAAACACCAGGATCACCGACAGACCATATTTCAGCATCGAGAAGCGTTCGGCTACGCCCGCCAACAGGAAGTACATCGCACGCAGGCCGAGAATCGCAAACAGGTTAGAGGTCAGCACGATAAACGGGTCGGTGGTCACCGCGAAAATTGCCGGGATGCTATCAACGGCGAAAATCACGTCGCTCAGCTCAACCAGGATCAGCACCAGCAGCAGCGGCGTGGCGAACAGTACGCCATTTTTACGGGTGAAAAAGCGCTCGCTCTCGATTTTATCCGTCATCCGCAGATGGCTGCGGATCCAACGCACCAGCGGCTTATCGCCGATCCCGGAATCATCTTCTTTCGCCAGCGCCATTTTCACCCCGGTAAACAGCAGGAACGCGCCGAACACGTACAGTAGCCATTCGAACTGCGAAATCAGCCAGCTGCCGGTGAAGATCATAATGGTACGCAGGACAATCGCCCCGAGGACGCCATACACCAGTACCCGGCGCTGTAGCGCTGGCGGCACGGCAAAGTAGCTAAAGAGCATTAGCCAGACGAAGACGTTATCGACCGCCAGTGATTTTTCGATCAGATAACCGGTGAGGAAGGCTAACGCCTGCGGATCGGCGACGGCGCGGCCCTGCGTTTGCACCAAATACCACCAGAAAGCGGCGTTAAACAGCAGGGAGAGGGTGACCCACAGGATGGACCAACCGGCGGCCTGCTTCATGGTCATGGTATGCGCACCGCGCCTTCCCTGAAGCAGTAAATCGATCGCCAGCATGATGACCACGACTACAGCGAATCCGCCCCATAACAACGGCGTGCCGACACTATTCATTGCGTTATTCCTTACATAAAAACAAAACGGCTGTCGTCGAAAGACGGCAGCCGCTGCGCTTTTATGCATAGACCTCGCCTTCCGGCAAGGTCTCACTTACAACAAGAGCGGACATGGATCCTTGATCTTGTTGCCCGGCGACCGGATGCGGTTTTGCACGCATCGTAATGACGATCGACCGGCCAGGAAGTTACTCCCCTTTGCACGTAACAAAGTATTACAAGTTATAAAGGGCGTCAATGGAGGTCGAGGGCCCATTTACACTCCTTTACTCCACAGGCTGAGTATCCGCCGGGAAGACCACGCCGGTCTGGCGACGGATTTCGCTAAGCAGTTTTGCCGTAATGCGGCTGACTTCAAGCCCTGGATGAGCGACGTCGTTGGTTTCCACCAGCCGCGCGAACGCTTCCGCTTCATACAGCATAGTATTGATGTGCTGAGGCTGGGTGAGATCCTGCGCTTTTCCGCCGCGTGGAATAAAGGCCACCTTCTGGCATTCGGAGATTTTCTCAATCACCAACGCGCCTTCTTCACCCTGGATTTCGCTAGGGATAGTGGAGTCGCTGACCTTCGAGTGGTGCAGGGTGACATCGAAATCGCCGTAACTCAGCACTACCGTGCCCTGGCCATCAACACCGCTTGCCAGCAGGCTGGCGCTGGCATGGACCGCTTGCGGTTCGCCCCACAGCGCGACCGCCGAGGCGAGGCAGTAAAAACCGATATCCATAATCGAGCCATTGGAAAAGGCTGGGTTGAAGGTATTTGGATTTTCGCCGTCGAGATAGCGCTGGTAACGTGAAGAGTACTGACAGTAGTTGATGAAGGCTTTACGTAATTTGCCCACTTTATCGAGCGCTTCGCGCAGCAGCAGGAAGTTGGGCAGGCTGGCGGTTTTGAACGCTTCAAACAGCACCACGTTGTTTTCTTTAGCCACGGCAATCGCCGCTTCAACCTCTTGCAGGTTCGATGCCAGCGGCTTTTCGCAAATCACGTGCTTTTTATGGCTCAGGAACAGGCGAGTTTGCGGGAAGTGCAGCGAGTTCGGGCTGGCAATATAGACCGCGTCAACGTCAGGGCTCTGCGCCAGTTCATCGAGCGAGGTAAACAGATGCTCTACCGGGTAGTCATTAGCGAAAGCTTGCGCCTGTTCAAGGCTGCGGGAATAAATCGCGGTGAGTTTAAATTTACCGGTTTCATGGGCGGCATCGACAAACTGCTTAGTAATCCAGTTTGTGCCAACAACTGCGAAACGTATCATAAACGTTGACGAACTCCGTTAAAGGGGACCTTTCGTCACTCTAGCACGCCATGATGACAAAACGAGTGCGCTATCACGCAGAACGGTTTAACGAAAGGTGCGTCAGCCACAGGCGGGTATCGAACTCTAACTGGTGATACTGCGGCTCCATATGACAGCACAGCTGATAGAAGGCTTTGTTGTGATCCTTCTCTTTTAAGTGCGCCAGTTCATGAACCACGATCATGCGCAGAAACGCTTCCGGCGCGTCGCGAAACACCGTCGCTACGCGGATTTCCGCTTTGGCTTTCAGTTTGCCTCCCTGAACGCGGGAAATGGCGGTATGCAGACCAAGCGCGTTCTTCAGCACGTGGATTTTACTGTCGTACATCACCTTATTGATTGGCGCCGCCCCGCGCAGATAGCGGGCCTTCAGATCCTGGGTGTATTGATATAACGCCTTATCACTGTTGACATCATGCCCCTGCGGATAGCGCTTTTGCAGCACCTCGCCGAGACGGTCTTGCTCGATTAAGGTGGTCACCTGCGACAGCAGCGATTCGGGGTAGCCCTGAAGGTAAGGTAGCGTGTTCATGGTGAAAAAAGTTTACTTCTCCGGAGAATTGAGCGATAACACGCGCGAATTTTAGCATTTCGGAGGGGCGATGAGCCAGGTAGAGTTAAACGGTGAGTTATTCACATTAGAGCGGTTCCCACCTAACGCTGAAGAAGAAGCGCTTCAGGCATGGGAAGCGGCGGATGAATATCTGCTGCAACAGGTGAATGACGTCGACGGCCTGACGCTCATCTTCAACGACGGCTTCGGCGCGCTCTCCTGCGCGCTGGCGGAGCGCAACCCGGCCAGCATCAACGATTCCTTTATTTCCGAGCTGGCGACCCGCCACAACCTGCGGATGAACGGTATCGATGAAGAGAGCGTGCGCTTTCAGGATAGCCTGAGCCCGCTGCCGGCCGCGCCGGCGCTGGTGCTGATTAAGGTGCCAAAACAGCTGGCGCTGCTGGAACAGCAACTGCGCGCGCTGCGCGAAGTGGTGACGCCGGAAACCCGCATTATCGCCGCGGCGAAAGCCCGAGATGTGCACAACTCGACGCTGGCGCTGTTTGAAAAAATCCTCGGCACTACCACCACCTCGCTGGCGTGGAAAAAAGCGCGTCTGATCCACTGCGTTTTCACGGCCCCCAAGCTTGCCGATGCGCCGCAAACCTACAGCTGGAAGCTGGACGGTACGCCGTGGACCATCCATAACCACGCCAACGTTTTTGCCCGCAGCGGCCTGGACATCGGCGCGCGTTTCTTCCTTCAGCACTTACCGTCTGATTTAGAAGGCGAGATCGCCGATCTCGGCTGCGGCAATGGGGTGATTGGCCTGCAGGCGCTGGCGCAAAATCCAAACGCCAGCGTGATGTTCACCGATGAGTCGCACATGGCGGTGGCTTCCAGCCGTTTGAACGTCGAGCGCAACCTGCCGGAAGATATCGCACGCTGTGAATTCATGGTCAACAATTCGCTTTCCGGCATAGCGCCCGACCGCTTTACGGCGATTCTGTGTAATCCGCCGTTCCATCAGCAGCACGCTATTACCGACCATATCGCCTGGCAGATGTTTAACGATGCCCGCCGCAGCCTGAAATACGGCGGCGAGCTGTACGTCGTCGGCAACCGCCACCTCGATTACTTCCGTAAGCTGAAGCGCGCTTTTGGTAATTGCACGACGATTGCGACGAACAATAAGTTTGTCATTTTGAAAGCAACGAAGGTGCGTAAGCAGCGCTGATTCTTGTTGTTGTTTCCCCCCGGCTTGCGGCTGTCGCCTTAGCCGGGCTACCGACTGTCGCCTTAGCCGGGCAACCGTTCGGGATTATCGTGGTAGCCCGGGGAAGGCGCATCGCGCCGCCCCCGGGACAGGGCTAAATCGCCAGCGCCAGTTTTGTGCCCTGGGCAATCGCCCGGCGCGCATCCAGCTCCGCCGCCACGTCGCAACCGCCGATGAGATGTACCGTTTTCCCCGCCGCGCGCAGCGGATCCGCCAGCTCGCGGCGCGGTTCCTGACCGGCGCAGATCACCACCTGATCGACCGCCAACAGTTGGCGCTCGCCGCCGATAGTGACATGTAACCCTTCATCATCGATCTTTTCATAGCTGACCGCCGGGATCATTTTCACGCCGCGCGCCAGCAGCGTCACGCGGTGGATCCAACCGGTGGTTTTGCCGAGCCCTTCGCCCGGTTTGCTGGCTTTGCGCTGTAGCATCACAATCTGTCGCGGGCTTTTACTCAGCTGTGGGCCCTCAGGACTCAGCCCTCCCGCCGTTTGCAGGCTGGTATCGATACCCCATTCGCGGCAGAACTCGCCGATATCCAGGCTGGTGGCCGCGCCCGACTGGCTTAAATACATCGCGGTGTCGAAGCCGATGCCGCCGCAGCCGATAATCGCCACCTTCGCGCCAACCGGCGCTTTATCACGCAAGACATTAAGGTAGCTCAGCACTTTGGGATGATCGATCCCGTCGATCGCCGGCAGGCGCGGGGCGATACCGGTGGCGAGGATCGTCTCATCGAACGCCAGCAGATCGTCTGTCGTGACGCGGGTGTTCAGGCGTAGATCGACACCATGAAGATCGAGCATGGTGCGGTAGTAACGCAACGTCTCGTGAAACTCCTCTTTGCCGGGGATCTGTTTGGCGATATTAAACTGGCCGCCGATCTCCGGGAGCGCATCGAACAACGTGACATGATGACCGCGGGCGGCGGCGTTAACGGAGAAGGCCAGACCGGCCGGCCCGGCGCCGACCACCGCCAGCCGTTTAGGCGCGTTGGCAGGCAGGACCGTCATCAGGGTTTCATGACAGGCGCGCGGGTTGACCAGACAAGAGGTGACTTTGCCGGCGAAGATCCGATCGAGACACGCCTGGTTGCAACCGATGCAGGTATTGATCTCCCTGGCGCGATCGCGCTGCGCTTTCGACATAAATTCGGCGTCGGCGAGGAACGGGCGGGCCATCGATACCATATCGGCATCGCCGCGGGCGAGAATATCCTCCGCGACCTGCGGATCGTTGATGCGGTTGGTGGTGATCAACGGGATCGACACCGCGCCTTTCAGCTTGCGGGTGACCCAACTGAAAGCTCCGCGCGGTACCGGCGTGGCGATGGTCGGAATGCGCGCTTCGTGCCAGCCAATCCCGGTGTTGATAATTGTCGCCCCCGCCGCTTCAATCGCTTTGGCCAGTTCGGTGACTTCCGCCAGCGTGCTGCCGTCGTTGACCAGATCGAGCATCGACAGACGGTAGATGATAATGAAATCGTGGCCGGCGCGCTGGCGTACCGCCTTAACCACCTCTACGGCGAAACGCATGCGCCTGACATAATCGCCGCCCCATTGGTCGTCGCGCTGGTTGGTGCGCGCGGCGAGAAATTCGTTAATCAGATAGCCCTCAGAGCCCATCACTTCGACGCCGTCATATCCCGCTTCACGCGCCAGTTGGGCGCAGTGGGCAAAATCATCGATCAGCGTCAGGATCTCATCGTGGCTCAGTTCATGGGGTGTAAAACGATTAATCGGCGCCTGTAGCGCCGAAGGGGCTACTAGCGCGGGCTGGTAGCTGTAGCGCCCGGTGTGCAGGATCTGCAGGGCGATTTTGCCGCCTTCCTGATGTACCGCGTCGGTAATATGGCGATGGTGGGCCAGATGGCTGGCATCGTTGAGTAGCGCGCCGCCGGCCATGGTGACGCCAGAGGGCGCCGGAGCGATGCCGCCGGTGACGATCAGCGCCACGCCGTGACGGGCGCGTTCGGCGTAAAAGGCCGCCAGCCGCTGTGCGCCGTCCGGCAGCTCTTCCAGCCCGGTGTGCATTGAGCCCATCAACACGCGGTTTTTGAGCGTTGTGAAGCCCAGCTCAAGCGGGGCGAAAAGCGACGGATAGCGGCTCATAGTGGCTTCCAATGTAAAATTATTGTTATGTGGTCGGATGAGTTACTAATTTAGCCGTCGCGGAGAAAAAGGGAAAAGGGGAGTGCGGTGATTGTGATGGGATTCAAAGAACGGAAATCGTTGTCCCTCACCCCGGCCCTCTCCCAAAGGGAGAGGGGGAAAGGCGGATCGGTACCGGTGGTTAGGGTGACGGGGAAGACGCTACGCGCTGGCGGCGCTCCAGGCCCGGTGCCTGCCACATCGATGTTGTCAGCCCGCTATCGACAAGGCCAAGCTGATCGGCGTACACCGTCTGCCACTTGCTCATCATCTCCTGATACAGCTCGCGATGCTGCGGATTTGGGGTGAACTCGCGGTGCCAGCTCACTAACCGTTCTCCTGTACTGGCCATATCGCCATACAGTCCGGCGCCGGTTCCGGCGGCGATGGCGCAGCCCAGAGCGGTGGCTTCGCGGACCACCGGCACCCGCACCGGCAGGCCGATGACGTCGCTGAGGATCTGGCTCCACAGCGCGCCTTTAGAGCCGCCGCCGGCAAACACCAGGCTCTCGAATGTCACCCCGGAGAACTGTGAAATCTGCGCCAGGTTGCAGGCGGAGACAATCGCCGCGTTCTCCTCCAGCGCGCGGAACAGGGTCGCTTTGTTGCACTTCTCCGGATCGATGGAGAGGTTAATAAACGACGGCGCGGCGTGGTACCACTGCTTAAAGTGCATGGCGTCGGAAAAAATAGGCATCACGCCATGGGAACCGGCTGGCACGCGGCTGGCCATCTCTTCCAGTAGTGAATAGGCATCAACGCCGAGCCGCTCGGCAATCAGTTTTTCTTCAGCGCAGAAGGCGTCGCGGAACCAGCGCATGGTCAGCCCGGTAAAGAAGCTGATCGATTCCGCCTGCGCCATGCCGGGAATGACATGAGGATTAACACGAATATTCATCTGCGGATCGGTACGCACCTGCGGCAGGTTGACCACCTGCTGCCAGAAAGTGCCGCCGAGTACTGCAGTTTGCCCGGCGCGCACCACCCCAAGGCCCAGGCAGCCGAGCTGGACGTCGCCGCCGCCCATCACTACCGGCGTCCCGGCGCGCAGGCCGCTCTGCTGTGCCGCCGTTTCGGTGACGGCGCCCAGCAGGGTACCGGTCTCTTTGACCGGCGACAGCATATCGGCGCGCAGCCCGGCCATATCCAGCAGCGCCGGACGCCAGTCGCGGCTGAACAGGTCGAGCATGCCGGTGGTGCCGGCGTTTGACGGGTCGACCGCCAGCTCGCCGGATAGCTTCGCCGCCAGCCAGTCGCTGATCATGGTGATGGTTGCCGCTTTGCGGTAGATATCGGGGCGGTGGTGCGCCAGCCACAGCAGGCGCGGCATGGCGCTAAGCGCCAGGGTTTGTCCCGAGACCTCGTATACCTCGGATTCAAAACGATAGTCGTGGATCTCCTTAAGCTCCGCCACTTCGCGGCTGGCGCGGGCATCGACGTTGGCGCAGGCCCAGATGGCCTCGCCGTCGCGGTCATAGAGGACGATCCCTTCGCGCATCGAACAGCAGGCGACGGACTGAATATCGGCGGCAGAGAGCCGGGCGGCATCGAGCGCCTGGCGAATGCACTGGCAGGCCAGCTGCCAGTTGGTGGTAAGGTCGAACTCCATCGAGCCGGGGACGTTATCGACGCTCAGGTGTTTCCATTCGGCCTGGCCTACCGCCAGCTGGCGCCCATTAAGATCGAAAATGACCGCCCGAATGCTGCCGGTCCCGGCATCTAACGCTAACAGGTAACTCATGACATGCGCCTCGCTGTTGTCGCGCGGCGCCAGGCCGTCAGGAGGCCAGTGCGAGCACCGCGCGTGCTGTTGTCTCTTCCGTTACCAGGCCATTAATGCGCTTGCCAATCAGAGCGGCATGAATCGCCTGCGCTTTTTGTTCTCCCCCGGCGACGCCGACAATGGTTGGCAGCTGCGCCAGCTCATCAAGGGTTATGCCGAGCAGTTCCCGATGGATCTCCAGTCCTTCTACCGGCCGGCCGTCGGCCTGCAGGAAATAACCTAAAATGTCGCCGACCGCGCCTTTGCGCGCGTACATCAGCTGTTCGCCCTCGCTGATATAGCCGGAGCGTAAAATAGTGGCGTCGCGCCGCTGATCGATGGCGCCAATGCCAACCACCGCCGCGTCCGCCGCCGTCGCCGCCAGCATCACGTCGCGCACGCTCGACTCGCGGCGCAGGATCTCGGCGACCTCCGCCGAAGAGACCCGCAGCGGCGCCGGAATAATGCTGACGCTGCAGGCGGCATCAAGCTGGCCGATGCCGGTCATATAGGGGCCGACGCCGCCGGAGAGGGTCACCAGCCGCACCTGCTGCGAGCCGATAAAGCCGCTGAGATGCTGCAGGCAGCTCATGGTGGCTTCGCCGAAACCGACTGCCAATAATTGCCCCGGTTGCAGAATGCCCATCAGCGACTGCGCCGCGCCGATACCCAGCCGGGTATTCATCGGCGGGGTGTTGAGCGCCGGCAGAACGCGGGCAATCTTGAGGCCAAAACGCTGCTGGAGTTCACTTTCCAGCGCCAGACAGCCCTCATAGCGCGAGTTGATCTGCACGCGGATCACCCCGGACTGGCGGCCTTTCTCCAGCAGACGGGAAATCTTCAGCCGCGGCAGCCCCAAACGCTCGCCGATGTCATTTTGCGTCAGGCCGTCGTGGTAGTAGCACCACGCCACCCGCGCCACCAGCTCTTCCTCGGCTAACGCCAACCCGGCGTAGCGGTTCTCTTCCGTAATGCGTTTTTCGCTCATAAATTGAACTCTTATAAAAATTTAGATCATATGTTCGCTATTGCGTGATCGGAAAGTGTGAGCCGACTGGCAAAACGGATCTTTCATCGCTGGCCTATTTTTTCCTGATGATCTAAAGCACCAAAGTGTGATCTTCGCACGGTTGTAAATATAGTTCACCGTCTACGCTTTTGAACATTATTAAATTTAAAAATCATTTGTTCAATCGAGGCGCGATGATGAAGCCACTGCTTGAAGCTCGCCAGATTTGCAAACAGTTCTCCGGCGTTGCGGTGCTCAAGGGCATTGATTTCACGCTAGGCGCGGGCCAGGTGCATGCGCTGATGGGCGGCAACGGCGCGGGTAAATCGACGCTGATGAAGATCATCGCCGGCGTCGAAACGCCGGATAGCGGTGAACTGACGATCGGCGAACGCGCGTTTGCGCGCCTCAATCCGGCGCTGGCTCATCAGTTAGGCATCTATTTGGTGCCGCAGGAGCCGATGCTGTTTCCCAACCTCAGCGTGCGCGAGAACATTCTTTTCCGCCTGCCGAAGCGGGCGGATACCGCCGCGCGGTTGCAGGACAAACTGCAGCAGTTGAACTGCCAGATCAACCTCGACGCCAGCGCCAGCACGCTCGAGGTAGCCGATCAACAGATGGTCGAGATCCTGCGCGGGCTGATGCGCGAGGCCTGGATCCTGATCCTGGATGAACCCACCGCCTCTTTAACGCCGGGTGAAACTGAGAGACTGTTTAGCCAGATCCGCGCGTTACAGGCGCTGGACGTTGGGATCGTCTTTATCTCACACAAATTGCCCGAAATCCGCCAGCTTGCCAGCCATATTTCGGTGATGCGCGACGGCGCGGTGGTGCTGAGCGGCGAGACCGCGGCATACCGCGATGAGCAACTGATTAACGCGATGACGCCGGTCAGCCGCGACCATGCGCTGAGCGACACGCAAAAGCTGTGGCTGTCGCTACCGGGCAACCGCCGTACTCAACCGCAGGACTTTCCCGTGCTGCGGGTGGAAGATCTTACCGGCGAAGGCTTTATCGATCTCAATCTGGAGATCCGCGCCGGAGAGATCGTCGGTCTGGCCGGGTTGGTGGGATCCGGGCGCACCGAATTTGCTGAAACCTTATACGGCCTGCGTACACCGCGCGCCGGGCGAATCTGGCTGGAGAACCGCGAGATTAGCCGCGACAGCACCCGCGCCAGGTTGGCCAGCGGGCTGGTCTATCTGCCGGAAGACCGCCAGGTCTCGGGGCTGTTTCTCGATGCGCCGGTGCGCTGGAACACGGTGATGTTCAATCAGCCGTCGTGGTGGCAGCAGGGGAAACGGGAGGCGGCGGTGGTTGAACGCTATCACCGGGCACTGGGGATCAAGCTGGCCGATGGCGATCAGCCGGTGTGCACTCTCTCTGGCGGTAACCAGCAGAAGGTGCTGCTGGCGCGCTGTCTGGAAGCTAATCCGTTACTGCTGATTGTCGATGAGCCGACGCGCGGCGTGGATGTCTCCGCCCGCGCCGATATCTATCAACTGCTAAAAAGCGTTGCCGCGCAAAACGTGGCGGTGCTGATGATCTCTTCCGATGTGGATGAGTTCGTCGGCCTTGCCGACCGGGTGCTGGTGATGCATCAGGGCCGCTACAGCGGCGAGCTGGCGCGGCAGGCGGTGACCGTGGATCGCATGATGACCCTGGCCTTCGGAGGACAGGCATGAAAACGTTACTGAAGAATCGCGAACTGAGCGCCTTCTTTGCCATCGTGGCGCTCTTTGTCGTGCTGGTGGCGCTCAATCCAGCCTATTTCAGCCTGCAGACCCTGGCGATGATTTTCGCCAGCTCGCAGATCCTCTGCCTGCTGGCATTGGGCGCGACGCTGGTGATGCTGACCCGCAATATTGACGTGTCGGTAGGTTCGACCGTTGGGCTGTGCGCCATCGCCGTCGGCGTGGCGCTGAACAACGGTTACGGGCTGGCGACGGCTATCGCCTTCGCGCTGGCGATTGGCGCGCTGGCCGGAGCTTTTAACGGCCTGCTGGTAGTGGGACTGCGCATTCCGGCGATCGTCGCGACGCTCGGTACGCTGGGGTTGTATCGCGGGGTGATGTTGCTGTGGACCGGTGGTAAATGGATCGAAGGCTTGCCCGACAGCCTGAAATCGCTCTCGGAGCCCGCGTTTATCGGCGTGTCGCCGCTGGGCTGGCTGGTGCTGGCGCTGCTGCTGGCAGGCGGCTGGCTGCTGTCGCGCACCGCATTCGGTCGTGATTTTTACGCCGTTGGCGATAACCTCGCCGCCGCGCGCCAGCTGGGCGTGGCGGTCAACCGCACGCGGATGCTGGCCTTTACTCTCAACGGTATGCTGGCGGCCTGCGCCGGGATCGTCTTCGCCGCGCAGATTGGTTTTGTGCCTAATCAGACCGGCAGCGGCCTGGAGATGAAAGCCATCGCCGCCTGCGTGCTGGGCGGGATCTCGCTGCTCGGCGGCACCGGCACGCTGCTTGGCGCGTTTCTCGGCGCCTTTTTCCTCACCCAAATTGACACCGTACTGGTGCTGTTCCGCCTTCCCGCCTGGTGGAATGACTTTATCGCCGGCCTGGTGCTGCTCGGTGTGCTGGTGCTCGATGGCCGCCTGCGTCAGGCGCTGGCCCGCCATCAGCGGGCGCTGAAGTACAGCCGTTTTCAGCCAGGTAACAAAGGAAGCAAACAGGTTGCCCGCTTTCCCGAACGCAAAAGCAAAGAGGTGGCTTAAATGAAGCTGAAGCTTAACTGGGAAAGCGCGCTGCTGGCGTTGCTGATCGCGGAAATCCTGCTATTCGGCACCTTGAATCCGCGCATGCTGGATATCAATATGCTGCTCTTTAGCACCAGCGACTTTATCTGCATCGGCATCGTCGCGCTGCCGCTGACGCTGGTGATCATCAGCGGCGGGATCGATATTTCGTTGGGCTCGACCATCGGCCTGTGCGCCATCGCCCTCGGGGTGATGACCCAGGCGGGCTGGCCGCTGTGGCTCGCGGTATCGCTGACGTTGCTCTTGGGGCTGCTGTGCGGGTTATTCAACGCCGCGCTGATTCACTACACCGGCATCAGCCCGCTGGTGATCACGCTTGGTACGCTATATCTGTACGGCGGCGGCGCGCTGTTGCTTTCCGGGATGGCCGGCGCGACCGGTTACGAGGGGATTGGCGGTTTTCCCGATAGCTTCACCGCCTTCGCCAATTTAACCCTCGCCGGACTGCCGCTGCCGCTGGTGCTATTCGCGATTATCACCTTTTTCTTCTGGCTACTGGCCCATCGCGGGCGCTTTGGCCGCCACCTCTTTTTACTCGGGCAAAACCCGCGCGCCGCGCGCTATGCCGCGCTGTCGGTGAACGGCATCCCGTACGTGCTGTATGGCCTGGTTGGCGTCGCCTCGGCGGTCGCGGCGCTGGTGATGGTCTCCTATTTCGGCTCGGCGCGTTCGGATTTAGGCCGCGACCTGCTGATGCCGGCGCTGACCGCGGCGGTGCTCGGCGGGGCCAATATTTACGGCGGCTCGGGATCGATACTGGGTACCGCGCTGGCGGCATTGCTGGTGGGGTATCTGCAACAGGGTTTACAGATGGTCGGCATCCCCAACCAGGTGTCGAGCGCGCTGTCAGGGGCGCTGTTGGTTGTGGTGGTGATGGGGCGTTCGCTGAGCCTGCACCGTGAATGGGTGCGCGCGACCTGGCGGCGTCTTTTCTCGCATAAAACAATCGGAGCATAAAATGAAATTAAAACTGATCGTGCTGGCGCTGGCGATGAGCGTAGTCACCGCACAGGCGGCGGACCGCATCGCCTTTATTCCTAAGCTGGTCGGCGTCGGCTTCTTTACCAGCGGCGGCAACGGCGCGAAAGAGGCGGGGAAAGCGCTGGGCGTGGATGTCACCTATGACGGTCCCACCGAGCCCAGCGTCTCCGGCCAGGTGCAGCTTATCAACAACTTCGTCAACCAGGGCTACAACGCGATTATCGTCTCCGCCGTCTCGCCGGACGGCCTGTGTCCGGCGCTGAAGCGGGCGATGCAGCGCGGGGTGAAAGTCCTGACCTGGGATTCCGATACCAAGCCGGAGTGCCGCAGCATCTATATCAACCAGGGCACGCCGCAGCAGCTCGGCGGCCTGCTGGTCGAGATGGCGGAAAAGCAGGTCAGCAAACCTGCCGCCAAAGTCGCGTTTTTCTACTCCAGCCCGACGGTGACCGACCAGAACCAGTGGGTGAAGGAAGCCAAAGCCAAAATCGAAAAAGAGCATCCGCAGTGGCAAATCGTCACCACCCAGTTTGGCTATAACGATGCCACCAAATCGCTGCAAACCGCCGAGGGGATCTTAAAAGCGTATCCGGATCTCGACGCCATTATCGCGCCGGATGCCAATGCGCTGCCGGCGGCGGCGCAGGCGGCGGAGAACCTCAAGCGTCAGGGCGTGGCGATCGTCGGCTTTAGTACTCCGAACGTGATGCGCCCGTACGTTGAGCGCGGCACGGTGAAAGCGTTCGGCCTGTGGGATGTGGTTCAGCAGGGCAAAATTGCGGTTAACGTCGCCGATCGATTGCTGAAAAAGGGCGATCTTAACGTCGGCGACAGCGTTGAGGTGAAAGATATCGGCTCGCTGAAGGTCGAACCGAATAGCGTGCAGGGCTACCAGTATGAGGCGAAGGGCAACGGTATCGTGCTGCTGCCGGAGCGCGTGGTGTTCAGCAAAGAGAACATCAACAACTACGACTTCTGACGGAGGAAAAGATGGCTGATTTAGACGATATCAAAGAGGGTAAGGACTTCGGCATCGATCGCCCGCAGCAGAATACGCTGTATACCCTGAAAGGCTGTGGTTCACTGGATTGGGGCATGCAGTCACGGCTGGCGCGCATCTTTAATCCGCACAGCAACCGCACGGTGATGCTGGCCTTCGATCACGGTTACTTCCAGGGGCCAACGACCGGGCTTGAGCGTATCGACCTGTCGATTGCGCCGCTATTTGCCGACACCGACGTGCTGATGTGTACCCGCGGCGTACTGCGCAGCCAGGTACCGGCGGCCACCAATAAGCCGGTGGTGCTGCGCGCCTCCGGCGGCAATTCGATTTTGAGCGAACTCTCTAACGAATGCGTGGCGGTGGCGATGGAAGACGCGCTTCGTCTCAACGTTTGCGCGGTGGCGGCGCAGGTCTATATCGGCAGCGAATACGAACATCAGTCGATCAATAACATCATCAAACTGGTGGATGCCGGCAATCGCTACGGTATGCCGGTACTGGCGGTTACCGGCGTCGGCAAAGAGATGACCCGCGACGCGCGCTACTTCTCGCTGGCCAGCCGGATTGCCGCCGAAATGGGGGCGCAGTTTGTGAAGACCTATTTCGTTGAGGAAGGCTTTGAAAAAGTGACCGCCAGCTGTCCGGTGCCGATCGTCATCGCCGGCGGTAAAAAACTGCCGGAGCATGAGGCGCTGGAGATGTGCTGGCGGGCGATCGACCAGGGGGCGTCCGGGGTGGATATGGGGCGCAATATCTTCCAGTCCAGCGCCCCGCGCGCGATGCTGAAGGCGGTGAAAAAGGTGGTGCATGAGAATCTGAACGCGCGCGAAGCGTATCAGTTCTGGCAGGAAGAGAAACAGGGAGAGCTGAAATGAACGTGACGCTGGTAGAGATCAATATTAAACCCGAGCGGGTGGATGAGTTTCTCGAGGTGTTTCGCGCCAACCACGAGGGCGCGCTGCGGGAACCAGGCAACCTGCGCTTTGATGTCCTGCAGGATCCCGAGGTGAAAACCCGCTTTTTTATCTACGAAGCCTATAAAGACGATGAGGCGGTGCTGGCGCATAAGAAGACGCCGCACTATTTAGCCTGCGTCGAAAAGCTGGAGGAGATGATGTCGCAGCCGCGGCAGAAGCGCAGCTTTATCGGCCTGTTACCGCAGGTGTGAGGTTCCCTCTCCCCTGTGGGGAGAGGGTTAGGGTGAGGGGAAAACGCTAGGGCTTACGGAAAAACTCGTTATACAACATATATAAATGCGCCGCGCTCCACGAGAAGTTAGGCGCCCCCTGCTGGGCGCCGGTCAGCGGATTGTAGTTCTCCTGAATAGGGCCATCGGCGGTTAAGCCTTTGGCGTGCTGGAAGAAGGCGTCCGCCAGCTTCAGCGCCTCATCGCGATGACCGTAGCGCTCCATTCCCTTCAGGCCGAACCAGAACTGATCCACCCACACCCGTCCACGCCAGTAAATATCGGCGCCAAAGGCCGGGTTGGTCAGCGCGGCGGTACCCAGCGGCACAAAGGTGTTGAACTCTTTCGGGTCGAGCATCACCGAAACCACATCGTCAGCATGTTGCTGCGTCGCCGCGCCGTTAAACAGCGGCGACCAGCCTTCCGGCCCCTTGCCGCGCTCGACGATCGGTTTACCGGCGCAGCCGTTGGCCAGCGGTTGTTCTTCGATACGAATGTCGTAATAGAAACGAGTCTGCGGGTCGAACATGCAGGTATTGATATAATCCGCCAGCTTCGCCGCCAGCGCCTGATAGCGCTTTGCCTCTTCCGCTTTGCCAAGAATGGTCGCCATCTGCGCCAGATAGTGGTTATCGCTGTACATATAGCTGGCCTGATCGACCGATTCCTGGAGCAGCGAATACCCCAGCAGGTTGCCGTCGCGGTCGCGGTTTTCGGCGAATTTCACCGTCCAGTCGCTGCGTTTGCCGCCGTTGGCGACGTATTTATCCAGCTGTTCTTTATCGATAAAACCAAATACCGCCGCATCGTCGCGCCCGGACTCCCACGACGCCGCTACCTGCGCCGGAATTTCGAGGCTGTCGTAATCGCCTTTGGCCGTCACCTGTTCGTAGGCGCGAAGGCCGGAAAGCGTCTGCTCGGTTTGCCCTTTTTTCACCGTGAACAGCATGGCGCCGTCGGCGGTGTTGTGCACCTTATCGCGGGTCGCGCCATATTCCGGCACGCCGTTACCGTTATGGTCGCGATTGCGCAGCCACCAGTCGTGATAGGCCACCAGCTTCGGATACATCTCTTCCAGCCACGCTTTATCTTTGGTGACGTTATACACCTCCATCACCGACCAGGCCGCGAGGCTTGGCTTGGTGTTGCGTTCGTTCCAGTTGCCGCCGTCGCCGCCGCGCTCGGGGCTCATGTTCCAGGCAATCAGGTCGGGCACAAATCCGGCATCCTGCGGGCGCACCTTATCATTGGCTTTAATCTGCCAGGAGAAGACGGCGCGGATATTCTCTTTGGCGATATCCGGGTTGAAGTGGGCCATGGCGTAGGCCTGTTTCCAGGTATCCCACGGCCAGGTCTGGTTGCCGGAGAACCAGCGGCCGGTCACGGATGGAGTGACGGTGTGGTAATGCACCGCGCCGCCCGGCGCGCGCCAGTTGCCGTTGAGCGTCTCAATAGCTTTCACCGCCACGCGGGTCTGTTCGGCGGTAGCGTCGGGGTTGCTGAGCCCTTTTTGCAGATAACCGTCCCAGCGCTGTTCGGAGGCGGCGAGATAGTAAGCCGGCCGCGCCAGAATATCGCGGATCTGCGCTTTTTCCCGCCGCGCTTGCTCCGCAGTGAGTAGGTGCGAATAGGTGGTGTAGAGGGTGGTGGAGCCGCGGATCTCCGCGCTGCTGGTAAAGCGGTGGCCGTCGATACGGGTCTCGGTTACCAGCGAACGGTGGATCTGATACTGCGATTCGCCGGAGGTCATCAGGTCGGAGGCGGCGCGAACCTTGCCAAAGCTGACCGTCAGGCCGTCGGGCGTGGCGCTCAGACGGCGCTGATAGTCCGGGAAGGCTTCATCAATGGTTTTGTTCGATAGCGCTTTACCCTCTTTGGCGGCCAGTTTTTCCAGCAGTTCGCCATCCCACACCAGCTTCAGCGGAGTGTTGCTGGTGATTTTGGTCTCCAGCAGTGAAGTGTGGGCGCTGGCGAAGCGCAGCGTCATCTCCACCTTCACGCCGGGGGCGGTCAGCGTTTGTTTCAGCGCGCCCGGCAGGCTCCAGGCCTGCAGGGTGAAATCGACCTTTTTGCCGTTCTGATACACCGTCAGGCGATCGAAGTTGGTGGCCATAAAGTTGATGTACTCTTCGGTCAGCAGCGCCGGGCCGGGGAAGCCGCCCATGGTCGCCGGGCCGTCGGGCAGCAGGTGGCCGTGCCACGCCCCGAGGTCGAAAAAGGGGTTGAAGCGCTGGTGGTCATCGGCGTCGAAATCCTGCATATACTGCGGCGCGCCGCTGCGGTCGATGACGTTTTTAAACGCCTGCGCGGTGACGGCATGGGCGGAAAAACTCAGCATCAGCGCGCAGGCCAGCGGCGTCAGCGTAGTGGTGAAGTTCATGGTATCTCGGCTCCTTGTTACCAGTAGAAGTATTGCATCAGGAAAATTTTGTCGCTCGGGTCGCCGCTGGCGTTGCTGGTATAGAAACGGCTGTCGGCGGCGGTGGCGAAACGCCCGCCGCCGTATTCGTACCAGATGCCAAATTGCATAAACGCGGTGGTTTCATCAGCGGCGTGGTCCGGACGGTGTTTGGCGTAGCTGTATGCGGTGGAGAAGTAGAGCCCGCTTAATGCTTCATACATGGCGCTGGCCATAAAGCCGGTTTCGCTGCCGGGGACATCCAGCCCTTTGGCGCGGCCGGTATGGTGCCAGGCGCGGAAGGCCAGATTGGGCGACAGAACGCCGGTCAGGAATAGCTGCCCGGTGCCGTCGGTCACTTCAAGGCCGTTCATCCAGGTGACGTCTTTGACGATGTCGTACTGTACGTAGCCGTTGATCATCGCCGGATAGGTGTACTTATCGTCATAGCGATCATATTTGCCGAAGTGCAGCCAGGCCTTGCTTTCATCGTGATGCCCGGCCGGCGTGGCGGTGACGCTATAGCGGAAATCGCCGCTGCGGTTTTGTACTTTCAGCGCGTACATGATGTCGCGGGTATTGGGGATCACGTAACCCAGATCGGGGGTAAAGTCGCCCCACCACTGCAGGTCGTCCAGCGACGAGTCCTGGCGCAGGCTGAGCATGATCTCGGTGTTGTTATCGGTTTTATAGCCGCCATAGAGGCGGTTAAGGCCGCCTTCCACGCCGCCCCAGCTGTGGCCCGGCGTCCAGGCATTGCCCTGGCTATCGGCCTGTACCGTCCAGGCTTCGCCGTAAATCAGCCCGAACCAGTGGCCGTTTTTGACCTCCAGCCCGCCCTCGATATAGGTGCCATCGCTGTATTTATGTTTGTCCTCGCCTTCTAAATCCATGTATCCGCCAACCCCCAACTCGCCGTAAAAGCGATAGGAGGTGGTGGTTAATTCCGGCGTTTTGGTATCGTCGTGCTCGGCCGGATGGACAGTCTCAGCGGCCGCCGCAGGGGCGCAAAAAGCCAGGGCAACGAGTGCCCCGTATAAGTAAGAGTTAGTTTTCATTTTTTTAAGGTATTTAAGAGGTATGGGAAGCCGGAGCCGCTTCTATTTGTTGTTGTTCCTGGGTTAATCCTTTGACGTATCTGCTGTATTTCCACCACGCGAAGCCAAGGAAAATCACGATCCCGCCGACGTTGTAGAAAATGATGGTCAGGATGTTGCCGCCGGTTGGGAAGGTTGAGGCGACGAAACCGATGGCGAAAATCACAATCAGCATGGATACCACCACGATGCCGGTAGTACGCGAGCCCATGCGGAAATCGCGCGGCAGATGGTCGAGCTTGCGGCGCAGGTTGAGGTAGGCCAGCATGATGAACAGCGGCGGCAGCATGGAAGCGGCGGCGGTCATGTTGATGATGGTGTTCATCAGATCCTGCACGGTGTTGGATCCCAGCGTCGGGATAATCATCAGCGGAATGACGATCAGATACTGGATCCAGGCCGCGCGCGCCGGGACGCCGTTCTCATTGAGCTCGACGGTTTTCTTACCAAAGATGCCGGAGGGGATTTCCGAGAAGAAAATTTTAACCGGGGTGGCGGTCCACATCAGCAGCGAGCCAAACATCGCGGTAAACGAAACGAGGCCGACGAAGCGGTTCATCAGAATTTCCGGCAGGCCAAAGTAAGCCGCCAGGCCGTGGAACACCTGCACCGATCCGCCGGTAAACTTCAGCTCTTTACTGCTGACGAAGACGTTGATCAGCACGGAGGAGATCGAGTACAGCACGCCGATGAAGATCCCGGCGAGGATGATCACTTTGACGAAGGATTTCGAGCCGCCTTTCACATCGTTGACGTATACCGCCACCGATTCCGCGCCGCCCGCCGCCATAAAGATCCACGTGGTAATACCAAGGAACGCCCAGTTGAAGTTAGGGATCATCGCCTCGACGGTGATCGGATCCGCTGGCTGCACGCCGCCCACCAGCGCGGTACCGGCCAGCAAAATATAGGAGAGCGTCAGCAGCAGCATCAGCGATGAGGTAACGGAGGTGATAGGCCCCAGCATTTTCGCGCCGTTGGTGGAGATCCAGGTGGAGAAAGCGAACAGCGCCATGCTCAACACGGTGGTGGCGAACGGCGTCAGAATGTATTCGTAGCCGAGGAAGGCGTAAGAGGCATAGGCGATCACGCGCGGCAGCAGCGAGGTGAAGAAAAACAGGTTTACGAACCAGTAGGTATAGGCGGTGATAAACGCCCAACGGCCGCCGAGCGAACTCTTCACCCAGGCGTAAACCCCGGCCTCGGAGTTTTTATTCAGTGACACGAACTCGGCGATAATCAGGCAAAACGGAATGAAGTAGAACAGGGTAGCGAGGAAGAACATCGGCGCCGACGCCAGCCCCAGTTCGATGTTGTTGTTGATGACGTTATTGAAACTGTAAACGGCGGCAAAGGTCAGCGATAACAGGCCAAACTTGCCGATGGTATTACGTTTAGTATCAGACATAACACATCTCCACACATTGTCCTTCAGAGGGTCGCTGAAGGGGGTTGTGTTGTTTATAGGGTAGAGGTAGTTAAGAATTAATGTCGATTTTAGTAAAAGTTTTAGTAAATAGAAGTAAAGAAACCGAATAGCTTTAACTCGATCACGAAAAAGGTTGAGTAATACGTAATCAGGCGAGGGATAAAAAAATCCCGCCAGTCGCTGAGGCGCTGACGGGACGACAGGAACGTTATTTACCGGCGGCGGCAGCGTTAACCGGCGCCGCGGCGCGCAGACGTTGCTGCTTTTTTTCAAAGCGGGTGATCCACCACCACGCCAGGCCGGAGAAGACCGCGGTCATAAAGACGTTGATAAAGAAAGCGTTAACCAGATCGACGCCCGGCGGGAAGGCGGAAGCGGTCATGCTAACCACGAAAATCACTATCAGCATCGATACCACGCTCATGCCCACTTTCCTTGAGCCCATACGGAAGTCGCGCGGCGTGTCATCGTGTTTCCAGCGGAAGACGAAGTAGGCGGCCATGATGAACAGCGGCGGCAGCATGGCGGTGCCGGCGGTGAGATTAATGGCGGTGTTCATCATCTGCTGCACGCTGGCGGAACCGAAGCCGTTAACAATCAACATCAGGAAGACGAACAGGAACTGCCACCAGGCGGCGCGTACCGGCACGCCGTGAGCGTTCAACTCGGTGGTTTTCTGGCCGTAGATACCTTTCGGGATTTCCGAGAAGTGGATTTTGACCGGCGCGGCGGTCCACATCATCATGCTGCCGAAGATGGCGATAAACAGAATGATGCCGACGAAGCGGCCCATCAGCGCTTCAGAAATGTGGAAGTAGGCGCCGAGACCGGTAAAGATTTCCACCATTCCGCCGGCGTAGGTCAGGTTTTCACGGGCGACAAAGACGTTAACCAGCAGCGAACCTAAGGCATACATACCGCCAATCAGCACCCCGGCGGTGATGATGACTTTAATAAAGGATTTCTGCCCGCCCTTGGTGTCGTTGAGGTAGGCGGCAACGGTTTCCGCGCCGCCAGCGGCCTGGAAAATCCAGCACATGATACCGAGCGTCGCCCAGTTGATGGTCGGCTCCATCGCCGCCAGGGTAATCGGCTGCGCCGGGACGTGACCGGAACCCAGTGCGGTCAGCGCGCCGACGACGTAAATCGCGAACAAAGCGAACACGCCGTAGGCCACGCATTCGGAAATTTTACCCAGCCAGGTCGCCCCTTTGGTGGATATATGGGTGGCCATGGCGAACAGCACGATGGAGATAAGCGAGGTCACCATCGGCGAGAAGGGGATCGCGTACCCGGTGATCGCGTATGAGGCGTAGGCCACTACGTTCGGCAACAGCGAGAGGAAAAAGAACAGGTTCACAAACCAGTAGAGGAAGGAACCAAGATAGGCGGCGCGGGTACCCAGCGGCTGCTTCAGCCACGCGTACATCCCGGATTCGGAGTGTTTATTGGCCGAGACGAATTCGGCGATGATAAACACGAACGGGATAAAGTAAACGATAGTGGCGAATAAGAAGATAGGCGCGGAACTGAGACCTAACTCGATGTTATTATTGACGATATTTCGCACGTTAAAGACGGCGGTAAAGGCCATCGATAGCAGCGCGAACTTGCCGATTTTGGCACGTACAGACTCGGACATACGTCCTCCAATCATTCATCTACCCGTCTTAGCGGGCTGGAACCGAAAGGCCAACGGGCGTACCCGTTGACCTCCCTTGTCGCTTAACGCGGGTTTACTTATTGAGGAAGTATCCGTCTTCAACCGTGACTCGCAGCACCACTTTTTTTACCGGCGCATCGCAGATAAAGCGGTAGGCTTCGTCGATATCGCAAATCACCATCTGCCCTTCGTGAACCTTCACCGTTTCACCGATCCCTTTCAGGTACTCGCGATCGGTTTCGTCGCGGTAGCAGGCCACGGTTTGCAGATTTTCTTTGGCGGCAAACTCGATTTTCTGCTGCCCTTGCAGGTAATAGTGCACCTCAAAGTAGCGGCGGTTACCGACAAATAGCGCGTCGGTCGTACTATCGGTTTCCACCCGATAGGAGAGCGAATCGCCAATGGAATGCGCCACGCCCGGGCGGATGTTGTCGATGTTATTGATGGCTTCCACGCAGCGCTGCCATTTGCGGCCGCTATGATAAACCTGCTTAAACTGTTCTAAATTATCGAGAATTCTCATTGTTCAGCCTCGCTGTGTGCAACGGGGGAAAAGAAACCGGCGCCGAAGCTATGGTTCGCCAGTACCTGCGAGGTGCCGCATCCGCCCTCCAGCGGCAGCAGCGTAAAGCCATAGTTGAAGGTGTTGAGCCAGACGCGCCAGCTATCCAGCACTTCGCTGCCCCAGGAGTTGGAGCCGAGGCCGAGTAGTTGCGCATCGATATTCAGGGTGATGTCATCGCTGCGCTGCAGTTCGTTGCAGTGCTGGGCGGCGTGCAGGTTTTCTGCCGTAAAGTGCCATGCGCTGACGTTGAGCGGATTGCGCGGAACGACCAGCAGACCGCTGCCGTGGCGGTCGCTGAACGATGCCCAGCGCACGTGCTGACGATTAGCGTTGTTCTGCGGGAATGGATAATTGACGAACATATCGTCGACGGTGGTATGCCAGATATCAATGATGTTGCTTTGCTGGCTGTCGGCGTAGTTCTCGCCCGGCCCGCGGCCGTAGTAGTTCACCTGGTCGAACTCACCGTTAATGCCCAGCATAAAGCCGATGCACGGGACAATGTGTGGATAGTCGCCGTAGCGCTCGCCGGCCAGCTCAACGTTGATGTGGCCCTGCGGGGTAATCTGCCAGCGATAGGTACAGCGCATACCGAAGTCGAACACCGGCGGCGCAATCACGCTGCGGGTGGTGATGACCACCGTTTCGCCCTCTATTTCAGCGCTGAATTCGCGCAGATGCTCCTGCATTATCTGCAGGTGGGCCGGCTGCCACAGTCCTTCGTATTCCTGTTTATGGTTATCAATCATGGGCTTGAAGAAATTGATCTTCGGTTCGCGGGTTACCTGGTCGACGCCGTTGACCTGCCATTCGCTCAGTTTGCCGCTAACCTTGCTGAACACCACGCGGAAGTTATGGCCGCAGATGGTGTAGCTGAGGCGTTCATCGACAATCTGCAGCGGCGTGGCGCTGGCGTTTAACAGCGGGGTTCGCGCGGCGGTTCGCGCTTTAAGTGGGAACTGATAGACGGCGATATCGTGATTGGCTTCGCTATACGGAGTGCGCGAATCTTTGGTCACCATGATGTTGACGAAAGCCTCACGCTCGTCGAGCTGCGGCAGGACGATTTGCAGGTCGCGGCCGCTGTTCGGCGCCAGGTCTTTCACTTTCAGCAACTGACTCGAGAGCGTTTCGCCTTCGGCGCGCACTTCAACGCGCAGGGTGTAGTCATCGAGAGTGGAGAACCACAGTTTGTTTTCCACCCGCAGTTCGCCGCGGCAGATATCCCGTGCCTGTACTTTCACCGGGGCGATGACCTGCTTGTATTCGCGCAGGCCCGGCCCCGGCGTTTGGTCGGAGAAAATCAGACCATCGAGACAGAAGTTGTAGTTGTTCGGGTAGTCGCCATAATCGCCGCCGAATTTGTACCACACCGCGCCGTTATCGTCGCTGGCCTGAATCCCGTGGTCGCACCATTCCCACACGTAGTGGCCCTGGATACAGTCGTGCTGGTAAAAAACATTCTGATATTCAGTTAATCCGCCGGGACCGTTGCCCATCGCATGGGCGTACTCACAGATAATGCGTGGTTTTTCATGCGGATGCTCGCCAAATTCGTTCATCAGCGGCACGCGGGTGTACATGGTGGAGATGATATCCACCACCTCGGCGTCGCGATCCTCTTCGTAGTGCACCAGCCGGGTATCATCCAGCGCTTTGGTGGCGTGGTACATGGCGCGGATGTTGCAGCCATAGCCGGATTCGTTACCCAGCGACCAGATGACGATCGACGGATGGTTTTTCTGCGCGTGCACGTGGCGCACGATGCGCTCAACGTAGATGTGTTCCCAGGCCGGGTCGTCGGTGATGGCGCTGAGGTTGCCGACGTTGGCGAAACCGTGGGACTCCACGTCGGTTTCCGCCATCACGAACAATCCGTAGATGTCGCACATTTCATAGAAACGCGGGTCGTTCGGATAGTGAGCGGTGCGTACCGAGTTGATGTTGTGCTGCTTCATCAACAGCAGATCTTTTTCCACGCGATCCATGCCGACCGCGCGGCCTTTCAGATGGTCGTTATCGTGGCGGTTCACGCCGTGCAGCATTACGTAGCGGTTGTTGATGTAGAACAAGCCGTCACGCACTTTGATATCGCGGAAACCGACGCGCTGCGGAATGATTTCCAGCACCTCGCCGGCGGCGTTCTTTAACGTCAGCACCAGATGATAGAGATACGGGCATTCCGCCGACCACTGCTGCGGCGCGCTCACATCAATTGTGAAGCCGGTATTTAGCTGCTGGCTGACCTGCAGTTGACCGACGTTGCCCGAATAAAGCGCTTTTTCGCCGTCGAACAGGGTATATTCCAGCGTTGCCGCCGCCGTCTGCGGAGCCAGGTTTTCCAGCGTCAGCTGGCAGGAGAGGGTCGCGTCGATGTAGTCATCGTTAAAATCGGTGCGCACGGTGAAATCCTGCACGTGCAGCGGATTTTTCCCCACCAGATAGACGTCGCGGAAAATGCCCGCCGACCACCACATGTCCTGATCTTCAATATAGGTGGAGTCCGCCCACTGCATCACGCGCACGCACAGCAGGTTGTCGCCGGTTTTCACCGCCGCGCTGATATCGAACTCGGCGGTCAGGCGGCTGCCTTTGCTAAAGCCGATGTACTGGCCGTTAACGTAGACTTCGAAATAGGTTTCGACGCCATCGAATTTAATGATGGTTTGTTTGCCCTGCCAGCCGTCGCCGAGGGTGAACAGGCGCTGGTAGGCGCCGGTCGGGTTATCGGTCGGGACATAGGGCACGTCGATGGGGAAGGGGAAACCTTCGTCGGTGTACTGCAGCTGGCCGTGGCCTTCCATCTGCCACATGCCCGGTACGGTAATCGGCCCCCACTCGTTCTGATAGCATGAGGTAAAGCTCTCCGGTACCAGCAGCGGGTTGGTGAAGAAGCGGAAGTTCCACTGCCCGCTGAGGGACAGGAAGCGGCTGCTGGTTTCGCGGGCGAAGGTCCGCGCCTGGGCCAGTGAGTCGTAAGAGAAGAAATACGCCCGCGGCGGCAGCCTGTTTTCATGAGTGAGTTGAAGGTTTTCCCAGCGATTCATATCGCCTCCCTGAACGGCTTAATAAGATAAAACTCATTTTAGTAAAACTTTTACTAAATAAAATCGCCAGGGATGATTTACTTTAACTCGATCACAAAATGAACCGCTTTGTGTCGGGTAGCGGCTTCGCCTTACCCGACCTACAGAATGGCGTTCCGACCAGGCGCAGCGCCGCCGGGTAACAGGATGCGGGTAGCGGCTTCGCCTTACCCGACCTACGGAATGGCGTTCCGGCCAGGACCGGTAGCCCGGCCAAGCGCAGCGCCGCCGGGATGGGGTTGGATTAACGGGTGGTGCCGCGCAGCTTCAACACGCTGGGAACAAAAACGTTAAGCGGTAGGGCGCGGCCATCGCGGGCCTTCTCGATCAGCAGGTTCACCCCCTGACTACCCATCATTTCGGAGTGGATCCGCACCGTCGACAGCGGCGGGAAGGTAAAGCGCGCGGTGGGGATATCGTTGACGCTAATCAGCGAAATATCTTCCGGGATCGCCAGCCCGCGTTCGTGAATGGCGCGCAGCACGCCGATGGCGATGGAGTCCGAGGCGACAAACAGCGCCCGCGGAAACTCCGCTTGCGCCAGCATCTGCTTCGCCAGCTCATAACCCGACGAGCTGGAAAAACCGCCGCGCCAGATATCATCGGCTGAAACCACGCCCTTCAACTGGCCGTACTCCACAAACGCCACTTCGCGAATATCGGCCTTGCCGGGCTGGTCCTGGCCGCCGATAAATCCAATACGCGACGCGCCCTGCTGGATAAAGAAGTCGACCACCTCTTTAGCGATACGTACCAGGTCGATATCCACCGCATCGTACGGGCTGCCGGCTTCGTGGAAATCAATAAAGCAGATATTGTCGGTCAGCGCGCTGGCGGTCTCGCGCAGCTCGCGCGTCGGCTGGCCGATAATCAATACGCCGGTGACCTTTTTCAGCTCGGGCAGGGTGTTATTGAGATAGCAGTTGGTGAGCTCGATGGCGAGCTTTTCGCACTGGGTTTCAATACCGTGGCGAATGGCGAGATAGTAAGGGTCGTTAATTTCCAGCTCTTGCTGGTAGCTGTACAGCGCCAGGATATGATGGTGGCCGACGGGTAGGACCTGCGTTTTACGCGCGCTGCTGCTTTTATATTCAAGCTTCTCCGCAATTTCGAGAATGCGATGCTTGGTCTCTTCTTTCACGTTCAGGGTGGGATCGTCGTTTAACACCCGGGAAACCGTCGCCAGCGAAACACCCGCTTCGGTCGCAATGTCTTTTAGCGTTGCCATCTTTTTCCTTTATCGGACGTTGCCCATGTTTGCCCATCTATTGTAAAGCAAGCGTCGCGTCCTGCACCTTATTTCAGTAAAAAACGCCTGCGCGCGAGGGCTGTTTTCCCCGGCGATAGCGTGACAGAAGTAGCATTATTATCAGCATTATGCAGACGAACGGCAAAAACTTGCTATCTTTTAGTAAAAATTTACTGGAGGTGAGAGATGGATACTGTAGCTTACGCTGATTTTGCCAAACTGGAGATGCGCGTCGGCAAGATTGTCGAGGTGAAGCACCATGACAATGCTGACAAACTGTACATCGCGCGAATTGATGTCGGCGACCGCACGCTGCAGACGGTCACTAGCCTGGTGCCCTACTACAGCGAAGAGGAGCTGCTGGGGAAAACGGTGGTGGTGCTGTGTAATCTGGCGAAAGCCAAAATGCGTGGCGAAACTTCTGAGTGCATGCTGTTATGCGCGGAAACCGAGGATGAAAGCGAAAGCGTGCTGTTGACGCCGGAACGCGTCATGCCGGCGGGCGTGCGGATTGTATAACGTGAAAAGACCCTCTCCCGATGGGAGAGGGTCGGGTGTGAATTATGTCTCTTCGACCGAAATGCGCAGTGCCGCCAGCGCTTTGCGAGCCGCCTTCAGCACCTGTTCGCACTGTTCGAGGGTGAGCGTCAGCGGCGGTTCAACGCGGATCGTCTTGGCGTTGTTTAACGTCCCGGCGACCAGCACCCGCTGTCTGAACATCTCGCTGGCAAAGTTGTAGCCAATCTCGTTATCGACAAACTCAATAGCCATCAACATGCCTTTCCCGCGGACTTCATTCACCAGATCCGGATATTCGCGCGCCAGTTGACGGAAGCCGTCCAGCAACAGATCGCCTTTCTGCTCAGCCTGCGCCGGCAGGTTCTGTGAGAGCAAGACGTTGATCGTCGCCAACGCCGCCGCGCAGGCCAGCGGGTTGCCGCCGAAGGTGGTGGTGTGCAGGAATGGGTTATCGAACAGCACCGAGAAGACCTCTTCCGTCGCTACCGTCGCGCCGATCGGCATTACGCCGCCGCCGAGCGCTTTAGCCAGACACAGAATATCCGGCTGCACGTTTTCATGCTCGCAGGCGAACATCTTGCCGGTGCGGCCCATGCCGGTCTGTACTTCGTCGAGGATCAGCAACGCGCCAAACTCGTCGCACAGTTTACGGACCGCCGGTAGGTAACCCGCCGGCGGCAGGATCACGCCGCCTTCGCCCTGGATAGGCTCAAGGATCACCGCCGCGACGTCATCGCCGGTTTTTTTGCACTCGCTCAGTATGGAACGCATGGCGTTGATATCACCGAACGGCACGTGACGGAAGCCCGGCAGTAGCGGCATAAACGGTTTGCGGAAGGTCGATTTCGCGGTGGCCGACAGCGCGCCCAGCGATTTACCGTGGAACGCGCCGCTGGTAGCGACGAAGGTAAATTTGCCGCGCGGAGACTGATAGGCTTTTGCCAGCTTCAGCGCCGCTTCCACCGATTCCGTGCCGCTGTTGCAGAAGAAACTGTATTTGAGCTTGCCGGGCGTTAAGGCCGCCAGCGTTTTCGCCAGCATCGCCCTTAGCGGGTCCAGCAGCTCCTGGCTGTGAAGCGGTTGTTTCGCGAGTTGATTTTCGACGGCGGATACCACAACTGGATTACGGTGCCCTACATTGAAGATGCCAAACCCACCAAGGCAGTCGATAAACTCCTGTCCCTGGGTGTCGACAAGCGTATTTAACCCTCCCGCTTGCCACTCTACGGCTCCGTAATCCCCGCCGGCTGTGACCGATTTTCTATACTCCAGAAACCCCGGGTTCACATGTTCTTTAAAGTATTCTCTCACCTCCTGGTTCAGTGCTTTCATTTCGTCATGGGAGAGCGATTGCTTCTCAATGAGATTCAGTGCGTGCGCGCTGCAGGCCAGAGCCGATGCGCTGGAAGGTAACCTGTTCAAAATGTGCTCCTGGGGGGGCGTATCACATGATACTGAATTAAGTATTGCAGGGATTACGCCAGCCTGGCAGCGACGATGAAAATCGGGATAAACGCAAAGTTAAGGCGCAATTGTGCGAAATTTAATCTCATAACTTAAATATTGGCACGTTTTATTCCTGAGGCTGCAAGATAAACTGCCGTTGGGGTGTGAAGCGGTATGACGTGGGGTGGTGCAGGCCGCTGCGTGATGGAGCAGCCTGGGAACCATTGTGGTGCGAGAGGTTAATCGAGTTGGGAGATTTCCATCGCCGCGCGGTCAATTACGCCGATGATCTGTTTCAACTGCGCGTCGCTGATGCTCTGCTGGTTGACCTTCAGGTCCAGGACCGCTTTAAAGTTTTCCAGCGCGCGTTTCATCTGCGGATTTTTGCGCAATTCGCAGCCGACCATGCGTTCCTGCAGGCGCGTCTGAATTTGGCTTAACTGCTCGCCGCTTTCGGCGCACAGGCGGCGTCCCTCTTCGGTGATAGCGATTTTTTTACGCCCATTTTCCTCTTCTACGCTAATCAATCCCTGATCCTGCAGCAGGTCGAGCGTCGGGTAGATAACGCCGGGGCTGGGGCTGTAATTGCCCTGCGTCAGCGCCTCAATCTCTTTAATCAGCTCATAGCCGTGGCTGGCGTTGCGCGAAAGGATATCGAGGATCACCAGGCGCAATTCGCCATGGCCAAAGAAACGCTGGCGGCGTCCGCCGCCGCGACGGCCCTGTTCGCCGTGGCCTTCTTCGTGATGATGTCGCATCAGTTCTCCTGCATATTTTTGATATATCTAATTTATATCTAAATAGTAAAAAAAGACAATGTATAATTTATAATTGATTGATATTAATTGGTTTATTGTTGTTTTTAGCTTTGATGAAGCTTTCCTGTAATTTATATCAAAAAAAACTTGCCATTTTCATTAATGGCAATCATTATCATTTGCACTGAGTTTAGATATATCTATTTACCCTTCACCAAGGCGATGACGGATGACAATAATCAATCAAACTAAATACCCGCAGCGCGTGCGTAACGAACTACGTTTTCGCGAATTAACCGTGCTGCGCATTGAGCGTATCGGCCAGGCGTTCCAGCGGATCGTGCTGGGGGGCGAGGCGCTGGATGGCTTTGTTTCACAAGGTTTTGACGACCATACCAAACTGTTTTTCCCGCAGGCGGGCAGCGTATTTACACCGCCGGAAGTGACCGATGAAGGCATTAACTGGGGCGAGGGCGTGCGCCCGGCGACCCGCGACTACACGCCGCTGTACGATGCCGAACGCCACGAGCTGGCTTACGATTTTTATATCCACGATGGCGGTATTGCCAGCCGCTGGGCGCTGGAAGCGCAAGTGGGTGATACGCTGGTGATCGGCGGGCCGCGCGGCTCGCTGGTGGTGCCGGAAGATTACGCCTGGCAGCTTTATGTCTGTGACGAGTCGGGCATGCCGGCGCTGCGCCGTCGCCTGCTGGGATTACGTCAGCTGCCGGTGACGCCGCAGGTGACGGCCATCGTCACCGTCGCGGATGCTTCGTATAAAGATTATCTGGCGGATCTCGACGGCTTTAATATCGAATGGGTGGTAGGCCACAACCCGGCGTTCGTCGCCGAGCGGCTGGCGCAGGTTAAGGTGCCGTCAGAAGATTATTTTATCTGGCTGACCGGAGAAGGCGGCGTGCTGAAATCGCTGCTGGCGCGCTTTGAGGTGCCGAGTATCGATCAGCAACTGGTGCGTTCGCAGGCGTACTGGCATAGCAAATAATCGGCAGTGTGGTAAACCCGGATGGCGGCGCGTTGCGCCTTCTCCGGGCTACCTTTCAATGGTGTTATGTCGCCCCGGTAAGCGCAGCGCCACCGGGTGAGGCTTAGTGTTCTGCCAGCGCCTTAAACACCATCGCCACCGCGTGGGCGCCGGGGTCCATATTGCCGAGCAGGCTCTCGCTGTTGAGATAGGAGGCGCGTCCGGCGCCGGCTTTGCTCGACTGGCAGGTGCGATCCGCGCCGGCCTGCGCCGCGACAAAAGCGGCCTGCAGATTATCCGGTTCGGCCAGCAGCGCCGCCAGCGCCGGCTGTAGAGCGTCAATCATTGTCCGGTCGCCCTCATCGGCGCCGCCGTAAAATTTCATCTGCCCCAGACCGGCGTTCAGCGCTTCCGCCATGCTGGCGCCTTGCTCCAGCTTCTGCCCGGCGGCGGTGAAGAAAATCGACATCAATACGCCGCTGGAGCCGCCCATCACTACCGTCAGGCGTTCGCCAATTAGCGCGAACAGCGTGGGTAAATCATTTAACGGCAGTTGCTGGCGTTGCAATAGAGCGGCAATCTCACGTGCGCCAGCGGCGAAAGTGGAGCCGGTATCGCCGTCGCCCACTTTGGCGTCAAGCGCGTTGAGATGGTTTTCGAGGCCGGAGAGGGTGCTGGTCACCTGCGCCACGTAATCGCCAACCTGCGGGTTGGCCGATGGCGTAAAGGAGACGCGTGCGCTGGCGAGCGCGGACGGCATGATATTAACGGCCCGTGGCTGCACCGGCTTCTGCCAACTGGCGGTTTCGACATCCGACAGCAGCGCCTTTTCGATGCTCTCTTCCAGCACGATAGTGGTCAGCGAAAAGCCTTTCATATCCAGCGCCGTTACCAGCGAAGCCGGGCCAATCAACCAGTCAACGCGTGCATGGAGTGGGGTATTGGCCAGCTCGCGGGTCAGAATCGCCATCTCGGCCACCGACACGCCGCCGAGGTTATTGAGCATCACCGCCAGGCGGCCGGTTTCAGGTAGGGCGGCGGTCAGCTTCTCTACCATAATCTGCATGATTTCAGCGCTGTTATGGGTCGCGATCGTCGAAGCTCCTGGCTCGCCGTGGATGCCCATCCCCAGCTCGGCGTGGCCGGGCTGATGGCGCGGCGCGCTTTCCGCTTCCTGCGGCAGGTGACAGCTGGCCAGCGCCACCCCGATGCTGGCGGTATGGTTGGCGGCGTATTGCGCTTCACGCAGGACGGTGGCGAGGTTGAAGCCGCGCTCGGCGAAATAGCCCGCTACCTTATGCACCAGAATAGTCCCGGCGATGCCGCGCGGCTGTTTATTATCCGGCAGCGAAATATCGTCGCCGACGATCAGCATCTCTACGTTATAGCCAAGACGGCGCGCTTTCTCCGCCGCGAGGCCGAAGTTAAGCCGATCGCCGGTGTAGTTTTTGACGATCAGCAGACAGCCCGCCTCGCCGGTCACCGCCTGAATCGCGGTGAGTACCGCATCGACGCTCGGCGAGGCGAACAGATCGCCGCAGACCGCGGCGGTCAGCATGCCTTTACCAATAAAGCCGACGTGCGCCGGTTCATGGCCGGAGCCGCCGCCGGAAATCACCGCCACGTTGTTTTTATTCAGATCGCGGCGTACCACTACACGGATCGCCGGGTCGCTCTCCAGCCTGGCGAGGTTGTTCCACGGGCTGGCAATAATGGTTCCCTCGATCACGTCGTTAACGAGGCTGACGCGCTGGTTAAAAAAGAATTGAGACATAGTGGTTCCTGATCAGTAAGCGAAAACTCACCCTCCGGAGGCGGGCCTCCGGAGTGGTAACGGTCAAAGTGGATTTAGCGACGAATAAGACGTTGCTGACGCATATCAAGCGTGATGGCTTCGCCAGGCTGAATATCATTCAGCGCTTCGCCCTGCTGGCATAGCCAGGCGATCCCCGCCGCGCGGGCGATAATCGCGCCGTGGGCCTGTTCGCTGCCGTCGCGCAGGCACAGACCGGTGACCTTGCTGGCATCCAGTTGGAGTACGGTCGAGGGATAAATATTGTCGGCGATAATAATCGTCGGCTCACTGGCGAATGGCAGCGTCTCCTTTATACCCTGCAGATGGCGCAGCGTGCGCTGCAGAATATCGTCGACATCGATATAACGGGCCTGCAGATAGGCGTCATCCAGCTGACGATACTGCTGGCTGAGCTCCATCAGCACCTGATGCCACGCCCATTCCGCCGAGCACTGTTCGGTGAGCAGGCGATCGTTGGCGGCATCAAACAGATCTTCATCGTCGAGCAAGGTGTGATGACCGGCGAAGATCGCCGCGATATCGGCGTTAAATTTGTTTTCCGCCAGCTCGGTGAGCGCATTGAGATCGGCCAGCGTCTGGTCGATCGCCTGGCGCAGGCGCTGCTGCTCGCGAGCAACGTCGGCGGCGGCGGGGAGCGCCGGTTGGATCGGCGCCAGCGGATAAAGCAGCGCCGCGCCTTCAACACGCGCAGGTATGGCGGGTTCCGCTGTCGGCTGCGCCTCCGGCGACTCGCCGAAGTTATCGGCGGCTAGCGCCTGAAACGCCGCCAGCGCCGCATCGGCGTCCGGACCGCGGGCCAGCAGGCGCAGCTTATCGTGGCGGCGCACCTGCAGCAGAGCGATTTGATTCAGACTGTCCGGGGTGACGCATTTGCCGTTTTTCTCCAGCACCAGGTCGGCGTGAAAACCCGCCAGCGCGGCGACCAGCTTTGATGCCGGACGCACGTGCAGGCCGTTGTGATTGTTAATAATGACTGAAACCGATTTAGCATCGCCGTCGTCAGCAAGCGTTGGGGCGGCGGCGTCAGGCGTGTGCGAAGGTAAACCCAGCTGAACCCGCTTGGCTTCCAGGGCGTTCATGGCATCGGCGATAACCTTGTCGATCCCGGCGCCGGAGGCGGCGCTGACGGTGGCCGCCAGCGTCCCTTCGACCAGCGGCGCGGCGCACAGCCGCACCTTTGCCGCCATCGCCGGATCGAGCAGATCGAGTGCGGTTTCGGCGCTGAGCAGGGCGCTGCCGATATCCATCATCACCAGTACATGGTCGGTATCGGCGACGGATTCGATCGCCTCCATAACTTTAATCGGATCGGTGCCGATTGGGTTGTCGGGATCGTCGATCCCGGCGGCGATCGCCAGCTTACAGCCATCGTTCATTAACATCTGCCGGGCCAGTTCTCCGACACCTTCACCCAGCCGGGCGCTATGAGAAACAATAACCAGGTTTACCATCGCGATTTCCTTACTCTTTGGCGGCGGCAGCCAGCATCTGAACCATAAACAGCACCGAGGTCGCGCCGGGATCCTGATGCCCGATGCTGCGCTCGCCGAGATAGCTGGCGCGGCCTTTACGGGCCTGCATGGTGATGGTGGCGTGGGCGGCGCGCTCGGCCACTTCGCAGGCGGCATCCAGCGCGGCAGGGATAGACAGATGTTGCTCGCTGGAATGACGCAGGGATTCCACCACCGGCAGCCAGACGTCGCACATCGTCTTATCGCCCGGCTCCGCTTTACCACGGTTGACGACGCCGTCCGCGCCTTCGCGGATCATCTGATAAAGCTCGTCGAGGGTCAGGCTCTGATGCGCCTGGGTGACCTGGGCGGCGCGGATAAAGAAGGTGCCGAACAGCGGGCCGCTGGCGCCGCCGACGTTGGAAAGCAGCGTCATCCCGGTATTCTTGAGAATAAAACCGATGTCTTTATCGGCGATCGACGGCAGCTTTTCGACGACTTTGCTGAAGCCGCGATGCATATTGAGGCCGTGGTCGGCGTCGCCGATCTCTTTATCAAGGCCGGTGAGAAAATCGCTCTGTTTGGTGAAAATGTCGCCGCAGCGGTACAGCCAGTCGACGATTTGCGTTCTGTTCAGTGACATGTCGTGCTCCTTATTTTCCCCAGTTCAGCGCCGGGGTATGGACCGGGGCGTCCCATAACGCCAGCGTGTCATCATCCGCTTTCAGCAGGGTGATGGAGAAACCCGCCATATCCAGCGAGGTGCAGTAGCTGCCGATGAGGTTGCGTTCAATCACAATGCCGGACGCTTCGCAGCGCTGGGCGAGGCGGTTGTAAACGCCGTACAGTTCAGAAAGCGGCGTGGCGCCGAGGTTATTGACCAGCGCGATAACCCGATCGCCGTTTTGCAGCGCGGTTTTGCTCTGTTTCACTTCCTGCCACGCTCCCTTGACGTTATCCCACTGGCGCAGCGTGCGGCTGTATGCGCCGTTTTCCAGCAGGGTATCGAACATCTCATCGACGGTTTGGTCGAGCGAGCTGAAGCGGCGGCGGTCGATACCCGGCTCGCCATGGATGCCGACGCCGAACTCCATCTCATCGTCTTTCAGGGTAAAGGAGGGCTGTCCGGCGGCCGGTACGGTGCAGGCGCCCAGCGCGATGCCAATCGAGTGACCAAGGTTATTTAAACGGCGGCCCAGTTCAGCGCAGGCTTCCAGCGAGTCGCCGCGTTCGGCGGCGGCGCCGACCAGTTTTTCAATCAGCACGGTATTGGCGACGCCGCGGCGTCCGGCGGTATAGAGGCTATCTTTTACCGCCACGTCGTCATCCACCACGACGGTGGTGACCTTAACGCCGCTTTCGTGCAGCAGCTCGGTGGCGGTCTCAAAGTTCAGGATGTCGCCGGTATAGTTTTTGATAATCAGCAGGACGCCTTCGCCGCCGTCAATCTGCATCGCGCATTCGAACATTTTGTCCGGCGTCGGCGAGGTGAAAATTTCCCCCGGACAGGCGCCGGAGAGCATGCCCTGGCCGATGTAGCCGCAGTGCATCGGTTCGTGTCCGCTGCCGCCGCCGGAGAGCAGCGCCACTTTGCCGGCGACCGGCGCATCAGCGCGGGTGACATAGACCGGGTCCTGGTGCAGCGTCAGTTCAGGATGCGCCTTCGCCAGGCCGATAAGCTGTTCACTCAGTACATCTTCCACACGGTTAATCAGTTTTTTCATTGTTTATGCTCCGTAGGGTAGGGAGAGGTCGCCTGTCTATAAGGGTAGCCCGGCGATGTAGTGATTCTGGCTGAGCGGGCGCAAAATAAAATGCCGTCAAAATGTGTTCCATAACGGAACGTAGAAAAGAATTTTTGTTCCTTTATGGAACATTAATTGCCGATAAACAGGAGAAATGCGAGCCAGCGCTAATAATTTGTCCGTTTTTTTCTGCTATCAGAAATGGGGCAAGGATGATTTTTTTCGCCATTGTGCCGCATTGAGGCGATTTTCTGCGTTAAAGAAGGGAGACGATAGCGGCTTTTTTGCCAAAATGAGCCGATCGCGATCGCAATCCCATCGCTTTCTCAGTCACATTGTTTCAATGTGAAACGCATTATTTTTTTATCTGTTTCAGAACAGAACAAAAAAGGGAAAAATTTTTTTCGCCGCGGCTCGCCCTACAGTGGATGCATCGCTCCGGCAGCGTGGCTGTAAGCGCCATTGATATCAGGCGCCGCGGCATGACGGCCTGGGCTCACGTGTCAACATACGCACTTATTTGAGGGTGAAAGGAATGCTAAAAGTTATTCAATCTCCAGCCAAATATCTCCAGGGACCTGATGCCGCCATGCTGTTTGGCGAATACGCTAAAAACCTGGCCGACAGCTTTTTTGTTATCGCCGATGACTTCGTGATGAAGCTGGCGGGCGACAAAGTATTGAACGGCCTGCATAGCCACAATATTAGCTGCCATGCGGAACGATTTAACGGCGAGTGCAGCCATGCGGAAATCAACCGCCTGATCGCCATTCTTAAGCAGCACGGCTGCCGCGGCGTGGTGGGTATCGGCGGCGGGAAAACCCTCGATACCGCGAAGGCGATCGGCTATTACCAGAAGCTGCCGGTGGTGGTGATCCCGACAATTGCTTCAACCGATGCGCCGACCAGCGCGCTGTCGGTTATCTACACTGAGGCGGGCGAGTTTGAAGAGTATCTGATCTACCCGAAAAACCCGGATATGGTGGTGATGGACACGGCGATTATCGCCAAAGCGCCGGTACGCTTGCTGGTGGCCGGGATGGGCGATGCGCTCTCCACCTGGTTTGAAGCCAAGGCCTGCTTCGATGCGCGAGCCACCAGCATGGCGGGCGGGCAGTCCACGGCGGCGGCCTTGAGCCTGGCGCGCCTGTGCTATGATACGCTGCTGGCGGAAGGCGAAAAAGCACGCCTGGCGGCTCAGGCTGGAGTGGTGACCGATGCGCTGGAGCGTATTGTCGAAGCCAACACCTATCTGAGCGGTATCGGTTTTGAGAGCAGCGGCCTGGCCGGCGCGCACGCGATTCACAACGGTTTCACCATCCTTGAAGAGTGCCACCATCTGTATCACGGCGAAAAAGTCGCTTTCGGCACCCTGGCGCAGCTGGTACTGCAAAATAGCCCGCTGGAAGAGATCGAAACCGTGATGGGCTTCTGTGAAAAAGTCGGCCTGCCGATCACCCTTGCCCAGATGGGCGTGAAAGAGGGTATCGAAAGCAAAATCCACGCGGTGGCGAAAGCCACCTGCGCGGAAGGCGAAACCATCCACAATATGCCGTTCCCGGTCACCGCGGATAGCGTCTACGCCGCCATCCTTACCGCGGACCTGCTTGGGCAGCAGTGGCTGGCGCGTTAAGTCTTTCACAAGGTTCTATGCCGCGGCGCATTGCGGCATCAACTCCTCCCTCCGGCAGCCGCTGCCGGAGGGTTTTGTCGTTTTAACTGTGTTAACTCCAGCGGAAAAGGGATATGACAGCTCAGACTCAGGGTGCGGAAAATGAAGTTTCAGCCGTTATCAGCCAGTCGTGGCATCGCTGCAGCAAATTTATGCAGCGTGAAACCTGGCAGGCGCCGCATCAGGCGCAGGGGCTGACCTTTGAATCGATCTGCCGTCGCAAAACCGCGCTGCTGACCATCGGCCAGGCGGCGCTGGAAGATGCGTGGGAGTTTATGGCCAACCGTTCCTGCGCGCTGTTCATCCTTGATGAGTCGGCCTGTATTCTGAGCCGCTGTGGCAATCCGCAGACCCTGGAACAGCTGGCGGAACTGGGATTTCGCGACGGCAGCTACTGCGCGGAGAGCATTATCGGCACCTGCGCGCTGTCGCTGGCTTCGATGCTCGGACAGCCGGTCAACACCGCGGGCGACGAGCACTTTAAGCAGGCGCTGCGGCGCTGGTCGTTCAGTTCGACGCCGGTGTTCGATAACCATGGCCGCCTGTTTGGATCGATTTCGCTATGCTGCCTGCGCGAAGAGTGGGCCCCGGCGGATCTGTCGCTGACGTTGGCCATCGCCCGCGAAGTGGGTAACTCGCTGCTTACCGACAGCCTGCTGGCGGAATCTAACCGCCACCTTAATCAAATGTACGGCCTGCTGGAAAGTATGGACGACGGGGTGATGGCGTGGAACGAGCAGGGAGTGCTGCAGTTTCTCAACGTGCAGGCGGCCACGCTGCTGCATCTCGATACCCAGGCCAGCCAGGGGCGGAATATCAATGAGCTGTTGACCCTGCCGGCGTTGCTGCGCCGCGCGATTAAACAGGCCCGCGGGCTTAATCATGTGGAAGTGACCTTCGAGAGCCAGCATCAGTTTATCGACGCGGTGATCACCCTGAAGCCTATCGTGGAAGAGCAGGGCAATAGCTTCATTTTACTGCTCCACCCGGTGGAGCAGATGCGTCAATTAATGACCAGCCAATTGGGCAAAGTGAGCCATACCTTCGAACAGATGTCGGCGGATGACCCGGAAACCCGTAGGCTGATCCACTTTGGCCGCCAGGCGGCGCGCGGCGCTTTCCCGGTGCTGCTGTGCGGCGAGGAAGGGGTGGGTAAAGAATTACTGAGCCAGGCGATCCATAACGAAAGCGAGCGGGCGCCGGGCCCATATATTTCGGTTAACTGCCAGCTGTACGCCGACAGCGTACTGGGCCAGGATTTTATGGGCAGCGCGCCAACCGACGATGAAAATGGCCGCCTCAGCCGCCTTGAGCTGGCCAACGGCGGCACGCTGTTCCTGGAAAAAATAGAGTATCTGGCCCCCGAGCTGCAGTCAGCGCTGCTGCAGGTGATAAAACAGGGCGTGCTGACGCGTCTTGATGCCCGGCGGCTGATTCCGGTGGATGTGAAAGTGATCGCCACCACCACCGTCGACCTCGCGAACCTGGTGGAGCAGAACCGCTTTAGCCGCCAGCTGTACTATGCGCTACATTCGTTTGAGATAGTCATTCCGCCGCTGCGGGCGCGACGCGGCAGTATTCCTTCGCTGGTGCATAGCCGTCTGCGTCGGCTGGAGAAACGCTTTTCATCGCGGCTGAAGGTCGATGACGACGCGCTGGCCCAACTGACCGCCTACTCGTGGCCGGGCAACGATTTTGAACTCAATAGCATTATTGAGAATATCGCAATGAGTAGCGATAACGGGCATATTCGCCTGAGCAATCTTCCCGAACATCTCTTCTCAACCCGGCCGGGTAGCGAGGCGTCCTCATCGCTACTGCCATCAAGTCTCTCCTTCAGCGCCATCGAGAAAGAGGCGATTATCCAGGCGGCGCGAGTGACCAGCGGTCGGGTACAGGAGATGTCGCAGTTGCTGAATATTGGCCGTACCACGCTGTGGCGCAAGATGAAGCTGTACGACATCGACGCCGGGCAGTTTAAGCGCCGGGGGCAGGATAAGAGTTAAGCCAACGGCGTTAATATTTTTCCGGCAGCTCGTTGACAATATCGACGAGCTCGCCGTTTTTCATCGTGATATAGCCGCCGTTTTTCAGATCGGAAAGTACCTGAAACAGATAGCTACGCGACATTTTTGTGCGTCGCAGGATAAAGTTCGCCAGGCTCGGGTCGTGTAATACGCCCTCATTTTTCTGCTTGAGATAGCGATAAATCATGGAGCGAATGACAAAATAGCGGGTGCCAATAGCTCTTTCGTCGTGCGCATCGAGCAAAAACGCCAGCGTGATGGCCATCATGTTCATCAGGAAGGTAAATTTATCGGGCTGGGTAAAATGTTTCTCAAAGTATTCGAGATTACAGCTGAACACTTTGACATTTTTTTTGGCGGTATAGTGCAGCTGAATACCCGGGCCATAACTTTCGACAATACCAAAAAACATTCCTTTGATGCCTTTGCCGACCTGAAACAACTTTTTCGCCTGGGTTTTCGCTTTTCCTGGGGCGAGAATAAAGTTGTGCTCCTGCATCTCAACGGCAATAACGCCCTCAAGAACAATAATAATCTCGCCTGTACTCAGGGTGAAAGACGTATCATCGGCAATCTGGCGTATATTACTGCTATGACTTAATGAGTCTATCGCCTTTATATTCTTTGAAATCATCTTATTATATTCATCGATGATGTGGGAATAGGGCGTTTGAATACGACTCATCTTCTCTCCGGGCTTAACTCTACCGCTTTATTACTCTTTGCTATTTTGCAGTGGCGATACTTTATATTTTAATGGCGCGGAATTACGCCTGATACAAAATATCTAAATTTAAAAGCTGGCGCCAGATAGCAGGCATCACTTTTAGAGTCCGTTAACGGACTGATCTATCGCTCTTTTTAAAACACTCACTTAGACTGTTTTAGTGGGTAGTTGGGCTTCTTTTTTTAGTAACTAAGAATCCACTTAAATATTGAATGATAATATTGCTTTTGCGGCGGGTTTCTTTAGCGAAACGGTGATAGTGATTCGCTTTGCATTAATTAAAAAATAAAACCAGAACCTGTGGATTTTTATTGCTTTCTCTACTTCACTTAAGCGGAATCGCCTCAGTAGCGACAACAACATTTGCCGATGTCGCTCATCTCATATTGAGACTTATCGAATCTGACAACGCCTGCCTGATATTAGCCAAATCGTAAGTTAAATCAGGCGCATGCTGAGCAATGAGGTTTGAAGATGAATAAAAAATACAAGGGTATCGGCGTGCTGGCTTTTGCCGCCGGTTCGTTATTACCCGGCGCGACGGCCAATGCCGCCGATCAAAATGCGGCTGGCCCCAGCGATGGTGCGGCAAAGAAGCCCAATATTATCCTGATCGTCTCTGACGATACCGGCTATGGCGACCTCGGCGTCTACGGCGGCGGCGAAGGCCGCGGTATGCCGACGCCAAACCTCGACAGAATGGCCGATGAGGGGATGACCTTTTTCGACTTCTACGGTCAACCGAGCAGTACGCCGGGCCGCGCGGCGATGCAGACCGGGCGCATTCCCAACCGCAGCGGTATGACCACCGTGGCTTTCCAGGGGCAGGGCGGCGGTTTACCGAAAGAAGAGTGGACGCTGGCCTCGGTACTGAAAACCGGCGGCTATAAAACCTTCTTTACCGGTAAGTGGCACCTCGGCGAAGCCGATTACGCGTTACCTAATGCTCAGGGCTACGACGAAATGAAATACGTCGGCCTCTACCACCTGAACGCCTATACCTATGCCGACCCGACCTGGTTCCCGGATATGGATCCGCAACTGCGTGAAATGTTTACCCGTGTCACCCGCGGCGCGCTCTCCGGCAAGGCGGGCGAAGCGCCGAAGGAAGAGTTCAAAATTAACGGCCAGTATGTGAATACCCCGGTCGTTGATGGCAAAGAGGGCGTGGTCGGGATCCCATTCTTCGACCGCTACGTCGAGAAGGCCTCGCTGGACTATCTCGAAGCAAACGCAAAATCTTCCGAACCGTTCTTCATGAGCATCAACTTTATGAAGAACCACCAGCCGAACATGCCGGATCCGGATTACGTCGGCAAGTCGATGTCGAAGAGCAAATACGCCGACTCGATGGTGGAAATGGATGCCCGCGTTGGCCATATCATGGATAAGCTGCGCGAGTTGGGGATCGATAAAAACACCCTTGTGGTATGGACCACCGATAACGGCGCCTGGCAGGACGTCTATCCGGATGCCGGCTATACGCCATTCCGCGGCACCAAAGGCACCGACCGCGAGGGCGGCAGCCGCGTTCCGGCTATCGCCTGGTGGCCGGGCAAGATTAAAGAGCACAGCCGTAACCACGATATCGTTGGCGGCCTCGATCTGATGGCGACCTTTGCTTCGGTGGCCGGGATTAAATTACCCACCAAAGATCGTGCCGGGCAGCCGATTATCTTCGATAGCTACGATATTTCACCGGTACTGTTTGGTACCGGTAAAGATCCGCGTACCTCCTGGTTCTACTTCACTGAAAATGAGTTGACCCCGGGGGCGGCGCGCGTCGGTCACTATAAGGCGGTGTTTAACCTGCGCGGCGATAACGGCGCGAAAACCGGCGGCCTGGCGGTGGATTCCAACCTCGGCTGGAAAGGGCCGGAGTCGTATGTCGCAACGGTGCCGCAGATTTTCGACCTCTGGCAGGATCCGCAGGAACGCTACGATATCTTTATGAACAACTATACCGAGCATACCTGGACGCTGGTGACCTTCAATGAAGCCATCACTAAGTTGATGAAAACCTACGTCGAGTATCCGCCGCGTAAGCCGCAGAGCGAAGCCTACAGTGGGCCGATTACCCTGTCGCAGTATCAACGCTTTAGTAATATCCGCGAGCAGTTACAAAAAGAAGGGTTCCAGTTGGCGATGCCGACCGGTAATTAAAATGACGTTGGCCCGGGCGAGATGTCCGGGCCTTTTGCTGTTGTGAGCATTCTAGAGATAGGTTCTGGTCGATGAAAAAAAGCACCACCATTCCATTAACGCCATTACAGAACCAGGGGCGCTATCTGCCCGCCTATAAACGCCGCTATCACATGATGGCGAAACCCAGCGGCTCCACCTGCAACCTGGACTGTCAATACTGTTTTTATCTGCATAAAGAGCAGCTTTTACATCAGCCGCACGACAAAGGAATGAGCGACGAGGTACTGGAGAATTTCATTCGTCAGTACATCCAAAGCCAGGACGGCGAAGAGATTATTTTCTCCTGGCAGGGCGGCGAGCCAACCCTGATGGGACTGGAGTTTTTCGAAAAGGTCGTTGAGCTGCAAAAGAAATATCAGCCGAAGCACCAGCGCATTGAGAACGATCTGCAGACCAATGGCGTGCTGATTAACGATAAGTGGGCCGCCTTCTTGAAGGCGCATAACTTCCTGGTCGGGGTATCGATCGATGGCCCGCGCGAGATCCACGATCGCTTCCGCGTGACGCGCAGCGGCAAGCCGACCTTCGATAAGGTTATGGAAGGGATCGCGGCACTGAAGCGCCACGGCGTGCCGTTCAACGCGCTGGCAGTCGTTAACCGGGTGAATGCCCGTTTCCCGCGCGAGGTATATCGTTTTCTTACCCGCGAACTCGGCGCCACCTATATCCAGTTTACGCCCTGCGTAGAGGCCGCCGAGTTTAAAACTACCGCGCCGCAGTTCTGGCGCGAAGAGACGATCCCCATCACCGGCAGCCGCCGGGCGAAACCGGGGGATCTGGATTCAATCGTCACTGACTGGTCGGTGGATCCGGACGATTGGGGGCATTTTCTGACCGAAGCTTTTGATGAGTGGGTGACCTGTGATCTGGGCCGCGTGCAGGTAAATTTGTTCGAAACCGCCGTGGTACAGACTATGGGGCTTCCATCCCAGTTATGCATCACCGCGCCGTTTTGCGGCAAGGCGCTGGCGATTGAGAAAAACGGCGACGTCTACTCCTGCGATCACTACGTCTACCCGGAATATAAGCTTGGCAATATTAAGGCGCATAAGCTGGCGCATATGGTCTTTTCCGAGCGGCAGAAAGTGTTTGGCATGGGCAAGAAAGAGACGCTGCCCGCCTACTGCAAAAGCTGCCCGCATCTGAATTTATGCTGGGGCGAATGCCCGAAAAACCGCATCGTGCGCGCCCCGGACGGCGAAGAAGGGCTCAATTATTTGTGTCCTGGCTTTCGCCATTTTTACGCGACGGTTAAACCGACGCTTGAGAAGATTGCCGCCATGCTGAAGTAGGTCTGGTTTTTGGCGGTGGAATAAGAAGGAAAAACAATGAAAAAAACAGTACTGCTCGGCATGGTGCTATTGAGCTTCACCAGCGCGGCAGCCACCGATATGCTGCCGGCATGGAAAGATACCCCTGCTAAACAGGCGATTGAGCAATGGGTGCAGGGGGCGACGCGTGAAGGCGGGGCGGACTTTATTCCGCTGGATAAGCGCTACGTGGTTTTTGATAATGACGGCACCCTGTGGCCGGAAGCGCCGCTGACTTTCCAACTACAGTTCGCGGTGGATGAAGTGAAACGGCTGGTGCCCGAACATCCGGAGTGGAAAAAGGATCCGCTGGTGGCGGCGGTACTGAACAACGATTTGAAAACGGTAGCGGCGGGCGGCGAAAAAGGGTTGCTCAAGCTGCTGGCGTTAACCCATAGCGGCATGACCACCGAAGAGTTTAGTCAGCGGGTCAGCGCATGGTTTGACAGCCATCAGGATAAACGTACCGGCTGTCGCTACGACCAGTTGGGATATCAGCCGATGCGCCAGTTGCTGGACTATCTGCGCGCCAATGGTTTTAAAACGTGGATCGTTTCCGGCGGTGGAATTGACTTCATGCGCGTGGTATCGGAGAAAATGTACGGTATCCCTCCGGAGCAGGTTATCGGTTCGTTCGCGCTCAGCGAATTTAGTCTGACGGACAATGGCACCCAGCTTCGCAAAACGATGAAAGGCGCATTTAATGATGACGCCGCGGCCAAGCCGGTGGCGATCCACCTGTTTATGGGTCAGCGCCCGGTTGCGGCTTTCGGCAACAGCGACGGCGATCTGGCGATGCTACAGTACACCGCAGCCAACCCGAACTATAAAACCTTCGAGCTGCTGGTACACCATACCGATGCGGCGCGGGAGTATGCCTACGACAGCCATCCTTCCGCCAGCGGCAAGCTGGTGAAAGGATTGACCGAGGCGAAACAGAAGGGCTGGACGGTTGTCGATATGCAGCAGGACTGGAAGACGGTATACGACCCGGCGCAGTGTCAGGCGAAATAAAAAACGCCGCCGGGCCGTCTGGTAGCCCGGATAAGGCGCAACGCGCCGCCTCCGGGAAAATCCCTGGTGGCGACGGGCCGCCCTCTGTGCGCTCCCTGCGCCACGGAAAATTGCCTAAGGGGCCAGCGGTGGTAACGGCTGCGGCTGCCAGAAACGCCGCCAGCGTCGACTAATGCCGAGAAGCGTTCGATAACACCAGCGGCGGCCAAACCATCCGCCTCCGACCGCGGCGGCGGCAATCACTATCCACATCAGGCTCTGCCAGGTGACCATTCCCGTGGTACCGCGCAGCGCTTGCTCCGCGCCGCCCTGTCGCGCCGCGGCGACGTTCAACGTTTCTCCCGCCAGCTTTGCCGTTTGCCATTGATGATTAACGGTATCCCACCAGCGCAAGCTAATCGGTGGTAGCGTCAGCGTGCCGCTATGGCTGGGCAGATAACGCAGCCGCTCCACCCGATGAGCGCCTATGATATCGCCGCGCTCGCTTTTTAATGCCTCACTGACCGGCGCCAGACGCTGGCTTTCGCTACCGCTAATGGCGTACAGCAGCGGTGGAATTTGCCCCGGTAGCGCATCCCGCGCCTCGACGGTCACGATACGGTCAACGACATCACCAACCCTCAGCGTGGCGTCTTTCCCCGCGTGGTACTGTTGAATTTGCTGGCTGAGCGTCAGCTGGCTGGCCGGTAAAAAATGGTCCGCCTGAGTGGTATTGGCCGGCCAGTTTACCGGGCGTTCCAGCGCCGGAAGATGTACCGTGACCGGAGCCTGATTGGCGGAGGTCGCGGTAATGTCGATCGCCGGCAGGCGTAGCACGCCCTGCTGCCAGGCGCTGATCTGACGTTCAAGGCGAATGCCGCTCCAGACGATCCCGTTCTTCTTGCGCGTCACCAGCTGTGAAGGCAACGCGGTATTCAGGAGTTCGCCGTTTTTGACGGCAAACTCGGGCCACTGCGGCGGCGGGTTAAACCAGCTATCGGTCCACCAGGTGATCGCCACCCGAACCGGCTGGCCGGGGACGATCTGCGCCGGCGCTTCCAGTTCACGGGTGATGTCCATCGCCGCATGCGCCGGCAGGGTGGCGGCCAGCAGAAAAAGTAGCGCTTTGTTCATGGCGTGGTATCTCCCGAGCCGTTGCGATACAGGCTTTTCAGTAGCCCCGTTGGCGAAACCTCCAGCGCATCAAACCATTGATTAACCTGCGGACTCTCCCCGGCGATAGCGCCGATTTGCTGCTGATTGATGCCCTGGTTTTTCTGCAGGTCGTGGACCACCTTATCCGGGCCATCGTCCATCGCATCGCCCTGCGCCTGTTGGCGCTCGCGCTCTTGCTGGCGAATGCCCATCACAATCTGCGAGATTTTATCGCGATTTTGCAGCGCCATGGACCAGTCAGGATGTAGGTAGAGGGCGCGATCGTAGCTGTCGAGCGCCTGCTGCCACTGCTTTTGCTGAGCATAGCTGTTGCCCAGCCACAGCAAGGTTTCCGCGGTTGGCGGCGCGGCGCGAAACGCGCTGGCGGCGGCAGGATAGTCGCCCGCCCGATACCAGGCGATACCTTGCCATAACGGATCGCGATAATGCCCGGCGGCAGCGGCGTAGTCGCCGCGGCGAAAGGCGTGCTGCCCCTGAATATCGGGGCGAACCCAGGCATCGAGCCAGGCGGCATCGCTGTGCGGCGACCACAGCAGCGCGGGAAATAGTAGCGCTACCATCAGTAACTGGCGTCGCCAGAACAGCAGCAGAAACAGCATCGGCGCAATCAACAGGTAGCCGCTGTTTTTCCAGTGAAGATCCTCGCGGGCGTTATTTTGCTGAGTCACCGATTGTTGAATGTGGCTGGCGATGATCGGCAGATCGTAGCCATCATCGCTGGCCAGCGTCACCGGGATCCCGGCGTCGCGCAGCTGACGGAAACGATCGACGTTTAGTCGGGTATCGATGCCGAGGCTGGCGTACTTATCCGGCAGCGTTCCACCCGTGGCGGTGCCGGGGACCCAAATTTGCAGCGGTAGATGTTGCCCTTTCAGCCAGGTGACATCGGCAGGCGACAGGGTATCGGCAACGAGGATTAGGCTACGCGGGCTGTCTTTGTCTGTAGGCAGATTTTTTAACGCCAGTGCGACGGCCTGCGGCAGGGCGGAACCGCTACCTTCCGGCAGCAAAGAGGGCGACTGGGCGTTGAGAAATAGCTGATAAAACTGCGGATCCTGCGTTAACGGCGTGGTGAGAAAGGCCTGGCTACTGTAGACCACCAGACCGAAATGCGAACCGGGCTGCCGTTGCATCAGCGCGGAGATTTTATGCTGCATGCGCTGATGACGCGAGGGGGAAAGATCCTGGGCATACATCGCCAGATCCTGCTGCAGAATCACCATCACGTTGCTTTGCGGCGTCAGCGCCGCCGGGAGTTCGCGCTGCCAGCTTGGGCCCGCCAGTGCGATGACACCGAGTGTGAGTAGCCACGGCAGCAGCCGGGTTAACCTGCGACGGCGTTGAATAATCAACGCGCGAAAAGGTTTATCCATTAGCGTTGACCAGGCGGAAGCGCCGTAGCCAGGAAGCCAGGCCACCAGCAGACACAGCAGCAGCGCGGTTAAGCGCCACGGATAGAGGAAGTGAAAATCGCTCATGCCATTTTCTCCCTGAGGACACGGCCGCAGGCGGCCAGCAGTAGCAATAGCAGCGCGACGGCGAGCGGCCACGGATAGAGCGCCTGATGCCAGGACCAGCCGAGGCTTTTGACCTGCGCCGGAGTGAGGGCGTCGATTTGTTGCCAGACGCTATCCAGCGCGCTGCCGGAATGCGCGGCGGTCCAGCTCTGGCCGCCGGTGGTTTTCGCGATGCGCTGCAGTAGCGGCAAATCGACTTTGTCTTTGCTGGTATCGCTGAGGTCGCCGAAGGCGATGGTATGAACCCGGACATGGTGGTCGGCAGCAAGCTTTGCCGCCAGTTCAGGCGACAGCTGCGAAGCGGTATCATTGCCGTCGGTGAGTAAAATCGCCAGCTTATCGGCCTGCTTATCGGGGCCATTATCCAGTACCTTAACCGCCACGCCCAGCGCATCGCCGATAGCGGTTTGCTGGCCAATCATGCCCGGCGCTAGCTGATTGATGCGCGTTTGCAGCGCCTGTTTATCTTCGCTTATCGGGGCGAAGGGCCAGGCTTTGCTGGCGAAGATGACCATGCCGATGCGGTCGGATTGGCGGGCGGCGACAAACTTGCGCACCGATTGCTGTACCGCCTGCAGGCGCGTATTACCGCCCTGGACGTCATTTTTCGCCATTGACCCGGAGACATCGAGGATCAGCACGATGTCGCGCATCGGCTTGCTGACGTACTGCGGCGGCGTCAGGTATTCCGGCCGCGCCAGCGCGCAAACCAGCAGCGACCAGATAAGCCAGAACAGCACGGCGCTGGCCCCACTTCCGCGTTTTGGCCGGGTATCGAGCTGTAGCGCGTCAATGAGCGAGGGTAAAAACGGTACCCGCACGCGCTCGTCGGTGGCTTTTGCCGGTAGCGGGAGAAAACGAGTGAGCAGCGGCAGAGCCAGCAGTAGCGCGGCCCAGGGCCAGGCGAAATCAATGTGGGCGAGCCATTCAGACATGTGGAAGCTCCTTTAGCCACTGCGCCAACTGAGCGCGAAGCCGCGCCGTCTGCTGGTCGTTCAGGGCGTTGTCGGCCCGGCAGTAGCGGGCGATGAGCTGGTCGCGCAGGTCAGCATCCAGCGTCAACGACGCCAGCACGGCTTCCGGCACCAGCGTTTGGCTAACCATCTGGCGCGGCTGGTGGACCAGCTGCACCCGTTTAATCAGCTGCATCCAGCTATCGACGGTATGCGGATGATTGAGCGCCAGCAGCGCTTCTCGTCGCCAGCGGTTGCGCCGCCAGCGGGCGTAGCGGATAAGCAGGAACAGCGCCGCCAGGCCTACGGCAATCGCGAGCAGAATCAGCCAGCCGATTGGTAGCGGAAACCAGCTGGGGGCGGGGGGCAGCGCGGGCGTTAGTAGCTCCGGCACCGCATAGCCTTTCTCAAACATTTAAAGCCCTTTTTGTAACTGGCGCAGCAGGTCCTGAGTTACCGTCAGATGATTAACCCGAATACCCAACTGGTTGAGTTGCTGCTGCTGACGCGCCAGCCGACCGATGATGTGTTGACGAATATCGGCGCTGAGCGCGGAGGTGAGGGTGACGCTGGCGCTGCGCCCGCCGTAGCAGGCGGCCAGCGTGCCGGAGCGCGGCAGGCGAAGGTGTAAGTCGTCGAACAGCACAAATGCGCTGACCTCGCAGCGACGGCGCAGATGCGCCAGCATGGCCTTCGCTTGGGCGTCGAGATCGTGAAAATCGCTGAGGATCGCAACCCAGGCGCCGCGCGGAATCGTGCTGACCGCGCGCTGTAGCGCCTGCGAAAGCGTCTGCGTACGCTCCGGCTCGAGAGGATATTGCTGCGCCAGCAACTGGTTGTAATGCGTCAGATCATCCAGCAGCGCGGGTAGAGTGCTACGCGGGGCGCGGCAGGGGTGTAGCGCCAACGTGGTATCGTTAAATACCAGGCTGCCGAGGCGATCGCCATCGTGATGGCTACGCCAGGCCAGCAGCGCGGCGGTTTTGGCCGCGGCGCTGGCTTTAGTTTGCCCGCGGGTGGCGAAATGCATATCTAATCGTTGGTCGACCAGCAAAAAGACCGGGCGCTCGCGCTCTTCATTGTACTGGCGCACCCACGGCGTACGTAGACGGGCGGTCGTCTGCCAGTCGATCATGCGTATGTCGTCGCCGGGTTGATAACGACGCAGGCTGTCGAAATTGAGCCCACGGCCCTGCTGGCGGGAGGCGCGTTCGCCGGATAACGCCCCTGGTGGGATCTGTCCCGGTGGGTTAACCATCAACCGCGCCTGCGGCGCGAGGTCGAGCAGCATCTGGCGATTCACGCAGAGTTCGTTCATTAGATCACCACGGCGTTCAGCAGCATGGTAATCACATCGTCGGCGCTGCAACCATCGGCGCTGGCCTGATAGCTCAGCATCAAGCGGTGGCGCATCACCGCCGGCGCGATAAAGCGCACGTCTTCCGGGCGAACCGCGTCACGTCCCGCGAGCCAGGCCTGCGCGCGGGCGCAGCGCTCCAGCGCTAAGGTGCCGCGTGGGCTCAGGCCGTAAGCCAGATAGCTGGCTAACTGCTCGCTGATGTGCTGAGGCTGGCGGGTGGCGTTGACCAGCTCGACTATCCAGGTTTCGACAATCGGCGCGACGTGGATGGCGCTAATTTCCTGCCAGCAGGAGGCAATTTCCTGTTGGCTGAACCGCAGTGATTCCGCTTCTGGCGCGGGGGCGGTTTTTGCCGCTACGCCATATTTCGCCTGTTGCTCGGCGCGAACCAGCTGCATCACCTGCCGCTCATGCTCTTTTGATGGATAGTCGACCAGTACTTTCATCAGAAAGCGGTCGAGCTGAGCTTCCGGCAGCGGCCAGGTGCCTTCCTGGTCGACGGGGTTCTGCGTCGCCAGCACCATAAACACGCCCGGCAGCGGCCAGCTTTTGCCCGCCACGGTGACGTGGCGCTCTTCCATCGCCTCCAGCAGCGCCGACTGCACGCGGGCCGAGGCGCGGTTGATTTCGTCCGCCAGAATCACGTTGCCGAAAACCGGTCCCGGGCGAAAACGAAACTGCTCCTCTTCGCGGCTGGCATTTTGCTGATAAATCTCGCTGCCGGTGATATCCGAGGGCAGCAGATCCGGAGTGAACTGGATACGGCGAAACTCGCCGAGGATATGTCGCGCCAGCTCGCGGACGGCGCGGGTCTTCGCCAGCCCCGGCAGCCCTTCGAGCAGGATATGCCCATCACAGAGCAGGGCGATAAGCAGCATTCGCACGACGTTTTCCTGGCCGAGCACCTGCGCATTCATGCGCTGCTCCAGCTGTAACATTTTATCGCGAAGGTTCATCGGCTAACTCCTTTAAAATCTCGTTTCACCAGCGTGACGATGCCCGCCAGAATCGGCTCGGCATAGTTGAAAAAGGCTTTAATGCCCGGGCAGAGATAGTTCAAACCGGCTTCGCCGTCGGTGGTGAGCACCAGACGGTTTTTCGGGCACTCGCCGTGGCAAAGCTTCAGGTAAGGGCACTGCTTGCACTGCTGGGGCAGCGTGTCGCATTTACCCATACCGAAAGCCTGCTGACGTTCGGAGAAAGCCATTCGCGCCAGGCTGTTATCGGCGATATTGCCGATTTGATACTCCGGATAGACGTAGTGATCGCAGGAGAAAACGTCGCCGTTTTTCTCGACCGCGAGCCCTTTGCCGCAAAACTCCGCGGTGGTGCAAATTTGCGCCGGCAGACCCATCATCTGGGCGACGGCGGTTTCGAACAGATTGACCTGTACGCGGCCAAGGTCGTTGTTCACCCACTCTTCGAAGGTTGCGATCAGGAAGCGTCCCCAATCGTCCGGGTCGACCGACCAGTCGGTGACGATGGAGTCTAAATCGCCGGGGCGCGCGCGGCGGCTACCGACGGTGGGGATGCTGTCATCACGCCAGAAATGAGGCGCGGTTTGGGTAAAGTCCACCGGTTCGACGCAGGGGTTAAACTGCACGTAGGTCGCCCCCAGTTCGCGGGTAACAAAGCGGTAAACCTCTAATGGGAAACGGGCGTTGGTACGGTTGACGGTGACCAGCGCATTGAATGGAACGCCGTGGCGCTTCAGGGCGTCGACGCCGGCCATCACTCTATCAAACGTTGGTTTGCCGCTGCGGGTGATGCGATAGCGGTCGTGCAACTCTCGCGGGCCGTCAATCGACAGGCCGACAAGGAATTGATTCGCTTTGAGGAATTCAGCCCAGGCATCGTTAATCAGGATACCGTTGGTTTGCAGATCGTTTTCGATCCGCTGGCCGGGCTTTTTATATTGCTGTTGGAATTTCACCACTTTGTGGAAAAACTCCAGTCCCATTAGGGTCGGTTCGCCGCCCTGCCAGGAGAAGACCACCTGTTCGCCATCCTGACCGTCGATGTACTGGCGGATAAAGTTTTCCAGCGTTTCATCGCTCATGTAGCAGCGCTTCTCCTGCTGGAGTAAGTGTTCTTTGTGCAGGTAGAAGCAGTAGCTACAATCGAGATTACAGGCGGAGCCGGTGGGTTTCGCCATCACATGAAAGCGACGTTGGTAAGCGGGGCCGTTACCCGCGTACTTTTCTGCCGAAGGTAATGCGTTAACAGGCACGGTGGTGCTGTGTTTCATAAATAACTCCCGGATTAGTCAGGTCGAGGGTAAGGCGAGAAGAAAACAGGGCGGCGGACCGCCCTGAAGTTGGTAACAGGGTTATTTGCGCGCGCTCTGGTCAAGCATCGCGCTGACATCGGAGACGGTGAAGGAGCCCGGTTTCTGACGCGGTGGGAATTCTTTAAACGTCGCCAGCATTTCTTTTGCCGACTTCTGCGCGCCGCCCATCAGGAACATGCGATCGTAGAACCAGGATTGGTAGCCCATCCCCTGGTCGCCTTTCTCCAGTGGATCGACGGCAAGGTCAAAGATCATCGGCGCACGCAGTTTGGTGAACGGATAGCGCCACAGATCGAGACCGGTGTGTTCCTGGATCATAAAGTGGATCTTCCAGCGGCCCTGACGCATTGCCAGCAGATCGCCGTCATCGCTCCAGTAGAAGAATTCGTTACGCTGGTCTTTCCCTTTGCCCTGCAGGAAGTCGAGCTGGTTATAGCCATCAAGGTGAACCTTGTAGGTGATGGACGGCGTTTTATAACCTTTCAGCATCTCTTGCTTGATGTTGCTGTCGCCGGCAGCGGCAACCAGCGTCGGGAACCAGTCGTAGCTGGCGAACATGTCGCTCACCACGGTGCCCGGTTTGATGTGGCCTGGCCATTTGATCATCGCCGGAACGCGGAAGCCGCCCTCCCAGCCGGTGTTTTTCTCACCGCGGAACGGAGTTTCGCCTGCGTCCGGCCAGGTGGCGGTCATCGGGCCGTTGTCGGTGGTGTAGATAACGATGGTGTTATCTTCGATGCCGAGATCTTTAATTTTCTGCAGCACCTGGCCGACGATTTTATCGTGCTCAACCATGCCATCGGCATAGGTTCCCAGCCCGGTGACGCCAACGCTGTCGTCTTTGAGGTGGGTTTTGTTGTGCATACGGGTGGTGTTAAACCAGGTAAAGAATGGTTTACCGGCTTTCACCTGACGCGCCATAAAGTCGTTGTTGGCGGCCAGAGTCTCTTCATCCACGGTCCCCATACGCTTCACAGTCAGCGGACCGGTATCTTCGATCTTGCCGTCAGCGGTACTCTTAATTACCCCGCGCGGGCCAAACTGTTTGCGGAAGTTGGGATCTTTCGGGTAATCCGGATTTTCCGGCTCTTCTTCGGCATTCAGGTGATAGAGATTGCCAAGGAACTCATCGAAACCATGTGCAGTCGGCAGGAATTCATCGCGATCGCCAAGGTGGTTTTTACCAAACTGCCCGGTGGCGTAACCCAGTTGTTTGAGGACGTTGGCGATGGTCGGATCTTCTTTCTGCAGACCCTGCGGCGCTCCCGGCATCCCGACTTTACTCATCCCGGTACGGAACGGCATCTGGCCGGTAATGAAGGCGGAACGACCCGCGGTGGAGCTCTGCTCGGCGTAGTAGGAGGTAAACTTCGCGCCCTGGGCGGCGATGCTGTCGATGTTTGGCGTCTGGTAGCCCATCAGACCCTGATTGTAGGTGCTCAGGTTCAGGTAGCCGATATCATCGCCAAAGATAACTACGATGTTAGGCTTTTTAGCATCCTGCTTCGGCGCTGCGGCGTCGGCTGCGTGAGCAACGGTCACCGCGCCGGAAGCTAATGTCAGCATACTGGCCAACATTGTTCTCTTAAAGGGAATATTTTTAAACATAGCTCGCTATCCTTTTATTTTTCCGGGTTTTTAAATGATCTGGAAAAATAGGTTGTTAACGAAGCGTCTAATTTATTTTTAAATTAGCAAGGATGTTTTCGGTTAAAAATAAATTAGACGCTTCAATGGGCAAGAAAACGTTAAACGGTTCTCGTCGGTGTTGGTATTTTATTTAGACGTATCGGTCGATACGAGAGTGGAGTCTCTAAACGGACTGAAATAAATGGCAGGATGAACTAAAAATGCTATCTTTAATTGACAGGGTTAACTTTGCCAGATTATTTTTATGCATATTTAAATAAATAGGCATTAATGAGGCAACATGAAAACGACTTATTCCGATGTTATTGATCAATATAACCATGTTGTCGCCAGCGATCTTGAGTTGATTCAACCGCTGATCTCGGCAAATCAGCCACGAATCATCAAAGATAACGGTGTGTTTAAAATAGAACCCGGCGAAGTGGTTATTGTTGTTGAAGGCATTATTGCGATAGAGGTGGAATACAACGCGGGCTTTGGTTCCGCGAGTAAACGCGGCGCGCGGAGTAAAACGCTGGACATGCTGCAGATCGGTAAGGGGATCCGCGGTATGATCTTTGGCATTATTGAAAGCTATGGTCCAGCGTTATCGCTAAAATATACGGCGAAGAAAAATGTCAAAATAGTGACCTGCGGTAAGGAAGCGTTTGAACACTATTTTATTCAACGCGATCGGTTTGCTTATCTGATGGAAATCATGGCATTTCAGCTATCGCTGATTATTGATGCGCATCACGAAAAGAATTTACCTTCACGCTATGATACGATTAAATCAATGATCTACCGTTACAAAAAACAGCAGGATGCGGGAGTATTACATGATAGAAGCCTGGCTAGCTTTATTCTGAAAAGAACCAAAATGTCGCGTAGCTACCTTTTCAAAATTCTTGCTGAGCTTAAAGAAGGGGGATATATCAAAATGGAGAACGGTGAACTGATCGATATTGCGCACGAACTGCCGGAGAAATTTTAACCTCCTGTGACTGGGCGCGAACGTCATTTCAGTGGCGCAGAGGCCGTCTAACAGATCCTGGGATTACTTTACTCTTTATTACGCTTGCCTGCTGGGCGACGAATCATGTTTGCCGAAGCCAGTTGCCGTGCGGAATCTAGCCCGTCGTGTTTCTCTTACCGCGATGAGAATGGGGAGATAGTTGCTCTACAATGACCGTTTTTAGGTTTGATTTTATTTGTTGTTATATCTAAAATGCAGTTAATTATTCTGTCATAAATTCATCCTGCTAGTGAAATAAACCATTGTTTTTTCGTTTTAAGGGATACGATTTTGCTGAGAAGGGAGGCTTCTTTGTGTTCAATGGTGCAGCGCGCTCTGACGTAAACAATTTCGTTAATATAGAAAAGGGAAGGCGCGGTAGAAAGAGTCAGCCGTTTATCTCTTTCTCCAAAAATGGGGGGCATGTCAGGATCGCAGCTTTCATTGCTCGTCACGGAGAACATGTTGATATTCAAATAGATTATTCCACCAGAACCATCAGGGTTAAGAAGGTGGAACATCACGGCGTGCGTATTAACGTCGGCGGCGTCTTTACTCGTAAGGTACTGGTGAAGCAGTTTCTGTTTGGCGAGAAGAAGACCATCCGTGTCGATCTCACCCAACAGGACGATGGCTGGTTTTATGGCGACTTGCCGGTAGAGTTCACGGCCAATTGCGCATAGTGCGTTATTGCCTGAATTAGCCATTATCCAGTTATGTTGATACAGAGATAGTGGATAATGGCTTTTTTATATCAATGAGATATAAATACGAGTCATTATAGTTTCGTATTAAAAATTTATTTTTAAGTAAATAAGTACCATTAAATCCTATTAAATAATAGTTATTTCCAATGATATCTTTGCAATAATTAAGGGAAAATAGAGACTCAAAAAAGGAAACGATAATTAATGGAACATTTACTCAGACATTGTGAACAGGTTGCCGTTGGCCCCTATAGCCGCGATGCCCGGGCGCTGGCGCATGAAGTGATCGATACCATTTCGGCGGGCGTTCCGCCGGAGCAACTGATTCTCCCCTGGATGTCGGTTAAAGAGGGGCTGCCCGACGCCAATAGCGGGCGCTACGTGTGCGCTTATACACCCGCGAAATCTCAGGACCGCCGCTATCAGCTGGTCTCCGCTGCCATGTTCCGCACCGTTTGTCGGGACGCCACCCACTGGTTTTATATGTGGGAAGCGCTGTGATGGTGGGGGTGTGGGGGGATTTGTAGTGGTTTATGCTTCAATGCATAGATTATTTTACTAGTACAGTGAATCAAACTTTAACAACGTCAATATAAAAATATTTGGTAGTTAAATCATTCGCACCGCTAAATCCTTATATAATAAATATACTATTGAGATAGTCGTTAGGGAGCAGGATTGGACTGTGGTTTTTTTTTATACAAGTTGTTGAGGGGAAGCATGATCGAAATAATAAGTGATAAGAAAATATTAAGAATCTCCGCATTTGAAAGAGAAAATACACCTAATGCACCTGCTTATGATTGGATAAAAACCTACGTCGAATATCACCTCCCTGAATTGAATGTACAATATCAAGCTTCTTTCAACGTTGGTGAACTTTCCGAACTGAAAGATAAACTTATCGCGTTACATACCCACTTAATAAATGAAAATGCCCATACCGATGTTATTTTTGAAAGCACCGAAAATCAGCTAAATCTGGTATTTACACCATCATCTTTTGGCCATGGAGCACTTATGTCGTTAACGTTGAGGCCAGAAAACCCGGCTGAAAGCGTAGTGATCAGTGATTGTTTGGGGCTTGATGAAAGCTATTTTCCCGCGCTCATTGCTGGTCTGGAAGAGATCATCAATTTACAAAGATGATGCATTAGAGTATTGATAAGTCAGATATTTAATTAGAAGCCGCCAGGATGCTACTCTATGAAATCTGCTCTTGCTAATCTATGCCAATCCATCGGGATTCAGTCCGCGAGTCTGCTGGAAGCTATCACAACCTGCCTTTGTTCTATCGCCGCGCTGGGTAGCCTTTTTGTGCTTGAAGGCTGGGGCATGAAGATGGCTGGTTTTGTCGGGTTTTTGGCGCTGGCTTACGTGGTAGCCTGGATAGTGGATATAGTAAAAGGCGAAAAGTAGAGCCAAACATTTTGATTCATTACTCAGATTCTTGAGATTTGGACGGATTGGACTTATCACTATCAGAGGATCTTTTTTGCCGGAGGGTGTGAGCACATGTAAGAGGGGCTGCCAGATAAAAAATCAGCCATTTGTGCATAGCTCACATTTGAACAATTAAATGGATAAACCTTTTGATATTTAAGCAAAATATAGTCCATATTATAGCCTTGTACCGAACGTGGATATTTTAAGGATAAGAATATGTCAGCAGTAATTGATAAAGCACTGGATTTTATTAATGGCATGAACACGTCATCTTCAGCACCGCACACCATGGATGAAAGTACGGCTAAAGGCATTTTCAAGTATCTTAACGAGTTAGGCGCTCCGGCCAGCGCGGCTGATGTATATGCCCGGGGCACTCAAGAGGGCTGGGATCCCGAATTTACTAAAACGTTAGCGGGATGGGCGGAACGAATTGAGTCCGGCGAGCGTATAGTTATTAAGAATCCTGAGTACTTTTCTTCATACATGCGCGAGGAACTGCGGGCTCTGGTATAAGATGAACTCTGCTCAACCGTGAGCGGACTGGAATGCGTTGCGCTTTCGCTATATTGCAAGCTTCTAACCCGGCGCGTTTATACTCCGCAGTACTTGCCTGCCGTATTCTGTAGGTATCCTGGAAAAGACTAAGGGCTTACGATTACTCGTAAGCCCTTGATATTTGGTGGCCCCTGTTGGGTTTGAACCAACGACCAAGCGATTATGAGTTAGAGAACAACTTCTTACCTGAAAATACTTATATATTATTTTCAATAAGTTAACTGTTTTATGATTACTGTATAAATAACCAGAAATACTCTAAAATACTCCTTTGCGGTATCCTATAGGTATCCTAGAGCAAAACAAGCGATTCCCAGGATACTTTCATCGCTTGGTATGGGGTGTTTGTGGAAACATTCAAATTTACGAAAACTAAGCTAGAAAGCTTGCCACCTGCCGAACGTGGTCAGGTTGAGTACGGCGATGCCATTGTTAATGGTCTGCGCATCCGTATTGGTACCAGTGGCGTGAAAAGCTTCTGTATCTCCCGCAAGAGAAACGGCAAATTCATTCGTGCCACCCTTGGCCGGTTCCCCGACCTGACCATTGATAATGCCAGGGCAAAAGCCCTCGAGCTGCTGGGGGATGTTGCCACTACCGGCAAAAACCCGAATGCCGTAAAGCGAATTAATGATAAAGCCTCGGTGACGCTCCATGAGGCGCTGGAAACGTACATTAGCAGCCGCGCTCACCGGCTCAGCAGCAGCTCAGCAAAACAATACCGCTCGACTCTGGAGAACTTCTCCGGCGACTGGATGAAACAGCCTATCGGCTCTATATCTCGCGAACGTGTTGAAAACCGCCATAAGGCCGTTACGGATGGAACCGCATGGTTTGGCCCGGACAAATCTACCCTAAGGGCTGGTGTTGGTTCTGGTAGCAAAGCACAGGCTGACTTGTGGGCTCGTGTGCTGCGGGCAATTTACCGATTTGCTCATGATCACTATCGGGATGATGAAGGAAAGACTCTACTACCAGATCCTCCTACCCAGGTTCTCAGCACAAAAAGACAGTGGCACGGCACGGTCAGGAAAACAGATCGCATTCGTACTAATGAGCTGGCCAGATGGTTTAAAGCGCTGGTGGCAGTCCGTGACAGAGCAGAGGAGGGGCGCGATGATATTGCTGCGGCTGTATGCGATGCCGTAGAAATGGATATTTTTACCGGGTTGCGTAAGTCGGAGATTCTGGGATTAACCTGGGATCGCGTGAATATTGGTGCCCGGTACTTCTGGATCGACACCTCGAAGAACGGCGACCCGTTGGAGTTGCCTATCACCGAAACTCTGCGAAAACTTTTCCGCCGGCGCATGAAGATGAAGACGGGAGAGGAGCTTTATGTGTTTCCCGGCATTAACGGTGAGATCAAAGAATACCGGCATGTTATCGACCGTATCAGTGCGGCCACCGTTCCAGACCCTAATCCGGATATGGTGAAGCCAATTCCTTTCAAGTGGCATGATGGCCGCCGGACGTTCGGCACGGTCGCTGAGCTGGTGGGCGTTGGTAACTATATTCTGAAGCGGTTGCTGAACCACCGCACGATGAGAAGTGCTGATGTTACCCAGGGTTATCTCCATTTCAGCGCTGATGAACTGATGGAGCCAGCATCGAGGATTGAACGGGCCATACTTGAGCACGCTGGACTTATTGAACGAAAAAAGGGATTGGATGCGCAGCTTGTATCCGTACTGGGAAGTCTCAGTGATGAAGAAAAACGAAAATTAATATTTTCAATACTGCAAAACAATAAAGGTGAAGCCAATGAAATTTAAAAAGACTACTCCTCTGGTCAGGGATAAATGGTCTTACTCTGAGGCTGAGATACATGAAAAGATAGCAGCAGACTCTGCGCGAGCTGCGATGAAATTTGCTAGTGGAAGTATTAGTGGGTTGGAATTATTGAATGATACTCAGCGCCTTGAGTTGGTCAGGGAAATGGATTCATGGGATTATTCAGAAGCTTTAAAGGGCGGCAGGGCTAATGAAGCTATAAACAGAATGGTCTTTATATTTCAGATGTTGGGGCTAAAAGAGAGTGCGTTTTTTTTGGGTGTTATAGCATGTCATGCGGTTGGATTACGTCAATTTGACGATGTGCTCGACGAATTAAAAGGTAAGAAATTTATTTCCCAAGTAAATAAAAAGAAAGCCAGTAAACCAAGAAACAAATACTATTATGAGGTGATGGAGGTCATTAGGTTGACATGGGAGAAATATCCCGCAGCCAGCCCAACAGGAATACAGGAAAAATTGTCCGTCCATTACCACGGAAAGGTAAGTCGTGGTGCTTTGGGTAACTGGGTGAACAGGCATGAAGCACGGCCGGCAAAGCCTGAAAAGTATCAGCGTTTTGACTTGGTTTTCCCCCAATAGCCAGCTATTGAGGTTATTTACTGGGTAAAGAGGTGCTTATCTAGTTATTGCCCCTCAGTGCTGGTTACTAGTCTATTTTGTTGATAATCAATGATTAATAGTTATCACCGTCGTTAACCAATAATACGCGGTGATAATTATGAATGTGGTTTCTCAATCCTCTAAAAAACTAACCCGCAGCGAAGCCGCTGAGGCATTGGGTATAACAACCCAGACGCTGGCGAACTGGGCCTGTACTGGCCGGGTGAAAATTCCTTTCCATAAAGTTGGCCGCAAGGTTATCTATCTGCAATCCGATCTGGACGCTTATCTCGCATCAACTCGCAGAACGCAAACGGCGTAGGGGGGGAGGATATGGCACATAAAACAAAGGCGGCCATGCCGGGCCGCCAATGCAATAACACTAAACATATTCAGGATACCAGGCTTGCTGCTGGTGGTCAAAGCTTAGGCGCTCCTGAGATTACAGGAACTGCGCCATTGGCGCGGTTAGGGGGTATGTCCAATAATGGCTACACCCCCTTTGGGTATACGAACTTCTCCGCACACCTGCAAACTACCCAGGCATTGGGGTGTACGGCGTTGGCGCATACCCCAGATAAACTCCGTAGTTTCGACCGTTACCTAAATTCTGGGTATCGATGCAATGATCGTTGCAACGTCCAGCATTGGCGGAAGTGTCAGCCTTTTGGTTCTGATTTCAAACTGAATGAGGCATTAGCCCTATCGTTTGAATTTGGGTCATGGGTAACTTTTATGTCACCAGACACAAGCCCTTTAAGCCCCCAGTATGCAAATAGCCCGAAGATAAACACTAAAATAACAATCCATTTATTCGGCATAGTACACCTCCTTTTCTGGCCTTATGGTTTTTGCTCAATACCACGCTGTTGTAGCTCTTTGCGGATGATGCGCTTAATCCAAGCGGCTAATGATTCATCACCATCCTGCTGTTGGGCTTGCTCCATTAGTTCACGTAACTCAGGGTCAAGTCTGAATTGGAATGGTGGATTACCACGTCTTTCATTTTTGTGTGTTGACACGTCAATTACACCCGATGTATTGTTTTTATGTGTAATGACACATTACATACAAGCGATAAAAAAAGCAACGCCCTGGACTGTTAGAGCAGTACCAAGGCGTCTAACCACAAACCGTTATACGAGGTAACAGTTATGGCTGAATTACAGCATACCCAAACTCACCCAAAATTTACATGGCTCTTTCTGGCAACCCCTAAGAGCCATCCAGACTGTTCGCCGGTAGTTCTGCGTTTTGATACTGATACTGAGGAGAATGCCCGCGCCGCTTTCCCCGGCTGGGAAATGGTATTCGCCGCCAAAATTCGGGCAGAAGCACCATGTCGGGTCGCGTTCTTTGACTACAACACCCGCCGCGGTTGGGCTTTTGATAGCGCCTCAGATAGAGAGGTAGTTGGCCATGATTAATACATACCGCACTAAAAGCGATCTTCTGACATTAGCTCAAGAGATCGCCGCGCTTCTGTCATGCGCTTCTTATTTGGCAACGATCAGAGGGGATGAAGAGCGTCTCCATGTAATGAGTTTAACTGGCCTTGCTTACCGCCTTGCTGATGAACTGGCCAATGAGCTGGATATCTCGGATCTCGACCAGATTAAGTCTTGCAAGGATGGCGCCCAATGATCAGCAACGTGAAATTTAATGAGCTGGCTGGTCGTGTTGAGCAACTGGTGGGCAAGGTGGAAGAACTGGAAAATTGTATCAAGGCGCTGGCAGATAGTCAGGGTGGCGATATACCTCCGGGCATGTCTCCGGTTTCCACGCTGGCGGCCGAGTTCGGCATAAGCACTAAGAAAGCCGAGGAACTGGCGAAAAGCTCCGGCGTGTTGTTGGTTAAGCATAAAGGCGGCGGTTATCTGGCCCATGACGAGAAATTCAGGGAGGCGGCGCGGCTGATACTGCGCAAGGCAACCCGGCGTCGCGGTTCGGCCTACTGGTTTCATCCGTTGATCGGCAAATTCCAGATGAGCGGGGGGATCCCGAAATGAAGAACGCCCCGAATCTGAAACATCTGCCAAAGGATAAATTTGTCGAAGCGGTTATTTTTGCCGGCGCTGATGCATGGAGCCACGCCAAAGGCTGGGAAGAGGGGTTAGGTAAGCGGATCGCGGAAGATACCACGCCTCCTGTCTATCTGGGGCCGCGGCAACTGGAAGAACTGGACAACCTGCGCATTATCGATGATGGCCGCCGAGCTGCGCGGGTGTACCTGGCTGGCGATATCGAGACGTCGATGATTAGTGCCATTGGTGCCAAGCTGGCACAGGCCGGGGTACAGGACGCAAAACTTTATAAGGGTATTCCCGATACTCATCCGGAGGACTGGCGCGATCATCTTAATCGGATTAGAGAAGGAAAAAGCACAGTAGTAAATCTGCCAGTGACGAAAAGAGAACCAGTGCATGATGAAGTTAGCCCGGCTCTTAATCAGATGGGGGCCAGCCAGCGCGGGCAAGTGTTGCTGGCCCATTACGATGGTGACCTGGCTATTCATGCTGATTCGGACATGGTTCACCACTATAACGGTGTGATCTGGAATCCACTCCCGGATAAAGAGCTGCAACGGGCAATGGCGCAGATTTACATTGATGCTGAGGTAGCCTATTCGCAGAACGCCATAAAATCGGCGGTGGAAACCATGAAGCTGAGCCTGCCGGTGATGGGAATAACGGCACGCAATCTTATTGGCTTCAGCAATGGCGTATTTGATACCCGAACGGGAATATTCAGGGAGCACAGCAAAACCGACTGGCTGCTGATCGCCAGTGAGCTGCCCTTCAGCCCACCAGCGGAGGGAGAGACGCTGGCCAGCCATGCGCCGAACTTCTGGAAGTGGTTACGACGTTCTGTGGCCAACAATGACCGGAAGACAGATCGTGTATTGGCTGCCCTCTTCATGGTGCTGGCGAATCGGTACGACTGGCAGTTGTTCCTTGAGGTTACGGGGCCAGGCGGTAGCGGGAAAAGTGTGATGGCGGAAATCTGCACCATGCTGGCGGGTAAGGCCAATACAGTATCAGCCAGCATGAAAGCGCTGGAGGATGCCAGAGACAGAGCGCTGGTGGTTGGGTATTCATTGATCATCATGCCGGATATGACCCGCTATGCTGGCGATGGCGCCGGGATTAAGGCCATTACGGGCGGTGATAAGGTTTCTATCGACCCGAAACATAAAGCACCATACTCAACCCGTATTCCTGCGGTGGTACTTGCCGTAAACAACAACGCTATGACCTTCAGCGACCGTAGTGGGGGAATATCGCGTCGGCGGGTCATATTCAACTTCACGGAAGTTGTTCCGGAAAACGAGCGCGATACGATGCTGGCTGAAAAGATAGAAGGTGAGCTGGCCGTCATCATTCGCCACCTGCTGACCCGCTTTTCCAGCCAGGACGAAGCCAAACAGCTGCTGCACGAACAGCAGAAATCAGAGGAGGCGCTGGCTATCAAGCGTGAAGGTGATTCGCTGGTGGATTTCTGCGGTTATCTGATGGCGTCGGTAGTGTGTGATGGGATGTTTATCGGCAATGCGGAGATTGTGCCATTCAGCCCGCGCAAATATCTGTATCACGCCTATCTGGCATACATGCGGGCCAATGGTCTGAGTAAGCCAGTCTCTCTGATGCGGTTTGGTACCGATATGCCAGGCGCAATGGCTGAGTACGGCAAGGAGTACCAGAAGCGAAAGACTAAACACGGGATACGTTCCAATGTCACCCTGCATGATGATTCCGGAGAGTGGATGCCGTCATGTGCAACTACCTCAGAGAGTGCAGGGGGGGAGTAAAGTTACAGATAAAGTGTTCACCAGTATTCACCATGTTAAAAAATCCATTTATTACATGCTGTTAAGGGGTGAACACTTATTTATAAAGTATTCACCAAAGTATTCACCTGTTCACCTTTTGGTTGTTTTTTGCTCTAAAGGGTGAATGGTAGGGTGAACACTTGTGAATACCTGAAAGAAAGGTGTACACCACTTAACTTTATGAATTATTTGATTAAAATTGACAGGGTGAACGGGTGAACACTTAAGCGTATATTTTTATTTTTTTAGCACCAGCAATTCCTGGGGGAACAATGCAACGACTGAATGAAATCAAAAAGCGGCTTGAAACTATTGATCGGGCCCTCAACGAACAGGGAGACCGTTTCAGGGATGACCCGGTCATAAAAACACAAATCAGAGACCTGAAAGATTATGTTGACGCTGAACGCAAGAAAATCCAGAGGCAGGAGACAAATGGAGAGCTTACCGATTTTGAAGCAAAATTTATTCTGGGGGCAATCGATGATGTTTACACGGCCTCGCTTAGTCAGATAAGACGTGGTGCGAGTATAAATGTAGAGTTAAGTGACAAAATAAATAATACATTATACTCACTCAATTATTGGCTATCCGAGATTAATGGTCATACGAAGAAAAAATCTGAATAAAAACGTTAAATAATAAAGCGGGTCCGACGCTGACCCGCTTTTAATTACACTGAAGGAATTACTTCTTTTATTACCATTGGAGGAACAGTAACCACAGAAGAGTAACAGATGTATTTTTTTTATGTAATGCTGGTTATGGAATATTGCACAACATTGCACACTATTGCACATGGTTGCACTCAATCAATTTTATATGGATGGTGATAGCATTATTACCGTTCCTGTTCCTGTATTGATTTTTTGAGGTAAAAACATGCCTGATTTATATTCACCGGCCCAGCTTGTAAGAGTAGTAGGCGCAGAGGATATTCAGAAGCAACTGAAAACACTGTTTACTGATTTATTTTTTACGCGTGCAGTCACTTTCGAAACCCGCGATATCATTCTGGACACAATTGATGATCCAAATATCCCTATTGCTGCGTTCTGTTCTCCCATGGTGGGGAGTAAAGTAGCGCGTGATGAGGGTTATGAATCGAAATCCATCCGCCCGGGATACATGAAGCCCAAGAGCAGTATTGATCCTAATAAGCTGGCTGTTCGTCCGGCTGGAGTGACCCCAGAGCAATACAACACTCTCAATACCCGCAACATCAAAGTAAAACAGTCCATTCTGAAACAGTCGATAGCCATCCGGGCGCGTATCGAGTGGCTGGCGGTTCAGGCCGTAACCACCGGGAAAAACATTATCGAAGGTGACGGAATTGAGCGCTACGAACTGGACTGGAATATCAAATCCCAGAACATTATTACTCAGGCTGGCGCTGCTGCCTGGTCAGGCAGGGACAAAGCAACCTTTGATCCGAATGATGATATTGAAAACTATTCGGAACTGAGTGAAGGGGTAACAAATATCATCATCATGGGCGGCAACGTCTGGAAGAAATACCGTGCTTTCAGAGCGATTAAAGATGTACTCGATACCCGCCGCGGTTCTAATGCCCAGCTTGAAACAGCACTTAAAGACCTGGGCGATTCAGTGAGCTTTAAGGGATACATGGGCGACGTTGCAATCGTAGTTTATAGCGGTCGCTATACCGATGAAGACGGTACAGAAAAGTATTTCCTCGATCCTGATTTGATGGTGCTGGGTAATACCGCTTTACAGGGCATTGTGGCTTACGGTGGTATTCAGGATCCCGAGCTTATCCGCATGGGAATCACTAAAGCTGAACTGGCGCCAAAGAACTACATCGTTCCTGGCGATCCTGCTATTGAGTACGTCCAGACCCATTCCGCGCCGCAACCTATCCCGGCTCGTATTAACCGTTTTGTTACCGTCCGTGTGGCTTAAGGAGCATTTATGACTGCGAATTACATTGAGCTGGTGGCCGGCACTGAAGCGCTGGTAACTACGCTGGGTATGTTTGCCAGCGGTAAAGGCGTAATTCCGGCGCTGACACCATTGATGCAGGATGACAATGGCGCTCTTGTCGTATGGGATGGCGTTAAGGCAGGGCAGGCAGTCTATGTCTCATGCTTTACGGTTGATACTGCCAGCCAGACGCAGGCGCAGGTCTACAAAGCCGGAGTGCTGAATGTTGATGCACTCAACTGGCCGGAGGCGGTGACAACCCTTTCCGCGAAGATTGCCGCCTTTGTTGGGTCCGGTATTTCTGTTCAGCCTCTGGCAATGGTGTGAGGTGATATCGATGCAAGATAAAGATAACAGCCTGATGGTAACAGCGGATGCACTCTATCCGGATCCGGTGGTGCACGAACTGCAGGAGCTCGCAGATAAGATGAACGTCAGCGAACGTCTGGTTGATATGAATCAGGTGATTGAGCTCACGACGCTAAGCCGCCGTACATTGCTGAACCTTGAGGCCCGTGGCGAGTTTCCTGTGCGCGTGCAGGTCACTGAGGGCCGTAAGGCATGGTATTTGAGTGAGGTAATCGAGTGGATCAATAACATTCCGCGTTGTTCTGACACCTGCCAGATCCCTGTTCCAGCTAAACCAGATGCCTCGCTGTGCCTAAAGGCTGAACGGGTACGCCGACAGGCCCGAGGCGGGAAAAGTGAGTTGATTGGCTGAACGGACAGACCCGATTGGACCGGCGAAAGTGCACGGGTCCTTTCGGGGTGTTCGAGCCGTTACGGGGCGGCGACCTCGCGGATTCTCGCTACATATGAAGATTTTCTGTGATTTGCCATTTCCGTACTTCTTCGTTGTAACTATATGTTTTAAATGAAAACACACCATAAAAAGAAAGGAAATAAAAAGCACTTAATATGGCCTGTGACAGCAAAACCGTTTCCTTTCTCCTGAAATTGAAGAGGTATCTATGAGTGCAGACAAAGAAGTGATGACCCGCATTGAACTTAGTGGTGTATTGGCTAAGACGTTCGGCCGTGTTCACCACCGAGTAATCAGAACGACTCAGGAAGCAGGCGTGGCATTAGCGGCGACAATTCCGGGTTTTGAGCGATTCATGATTGATAGCAAAGATAAGGGGCTGACCTTTGCTGTTTTCAGGGGCAAGACAAATATTGGTGCCGATGATTTGGGTTATCCGGTAACGGGTGAGGCCATTCGCATTGTCCCGGTTATTGCCGGCAGCAAAAAATCCGGTTTGCTTCAGACAATAATGGGTGCCGTGCTCGTCGCCGCGGGAGCTATTGCAACCTTTGTTTTCGATCAGCCATGGGGTGTTAACCTGATGGTCGCTGGTGGCTCTATGATGGCTGGCGGTGTTATCCAGATGCTTTCCCCTCAACCCGGAGGTTTAGCCCGTAAAGAGTCCTCCGATAATAAAGCCAGCTATGCCTTTGGCGGTGTCACTAATACAGCCTCGCAGGGCTACCCGGTAGGCCTTCTATACGGCAAACGCCGAATTGGTGGCGCGATTATCTCCGCTGGTATCTATGTGGAGGATCAGCTTTGACAAATCAGGCGAGGCTCTGGCCGGAAGGAGAGGTATTTACTCGTAAGGTGTTGATACCGACAAATTACGATCCACTACCCGTTGAGGTGGTTTATGTTGTCCCACCGTTCGAGGTCGTCGTTGCTCTATGGCAGAACAAGGAACATGAAAAAACTTATCCGCTGTTCCGTCAGTTTATTCAGGGCTGGAGCCTGGAAGAAAAACTCACCGATAACGTACTTAAAGCTTTTCTGGCGGCTTACTCGGGTACTGCGGATGCTATTTTTTATGGCTGGTCAGAATATATGAAAGTCTTTATAGCTGAATGTCAAAGAGAGTTAAGCTTTACGACACTTACTATTAATTGAACTTTTGAAATCATATGACCACAACAACGGTCATATGATTTATATGGAAAACATTAAAAAACAGTTTTTGTTATTTTATCAATGCCAGCTATGAGTTCACTTACTTCTTCTTTAGTCGGTTCTCTATCTTTTCCATGATCACAAATATTTCTAATATCCCCTAAATGTTGAATGAATCTCCATGTTGGAGTATCTAAAATATCATTGTCTTTTAGTATTTGGTTGTATTCGGATATGGAAGGGTGGGCCTTCCTTGGTTTGAATTTATGGAGCTCACAGACATGTGCTAAATGCTTTTCTAACACAACTCCAGCAACTGCACCTGCGGCACGAATGAATCCTTTTTTATTAAGCTCTCTAGCAGTATCTAGCTCTGAGTCAAAGATATCAGCTTGTACAATGTCTTTTATATCAAATAGAACGCTTTTAAATCTTTCTTTTGCGGATGAGAGGATTTTATATTGAATTTCCATTTTACTTATAGCGTCGCTTGGTTTCCTTACAAGCTCTCCTAATCCGTTTTTTCGTATTAATCCAATTAAATAGTCTGAAATACAATAGTTACCATACGTAACTTCTTTTCGTTTGGGATCTCCTTTATATAATCTTTCAAACTCTTCCAGTCTCTCAGGAATTATCTGGGAAACGACTCGATAAGCTTTTGTATACCATTGTTGATATTCGTTAGCTACCTTAACAAAGGTCCAACCATTTTTTTCAATTTCTTTTATTGTTTTTTCATCAAGTTGGTCACATTCTTTATACATTGAGAAAAAGAGTTGATGGCCCATTTTGTCTAGTTCGGCAAGTTCTTCTTTAAGTTTTTCAAATTGTGTAGCCATGTCAGGATCCTGATATTTAATAGGTAATGAAGACATCAGAAGTGAAAGGTGGCCTAACTTTCGTTAGGCCGGGCTTGTTACGCCATCATCTACGTAGCAGAAAGACCAGAACGATGCTTACAAGGATAACAAGAGAGGCATTAAGCCCGGCACTTGCTAGAGCCATGATAAGACCGCTCATAGCATAGATACGCTTAGACAGCAGGTCTGAGCCCTTTTCGACAGTATCCATAGAATACTCCTTGAGGTTGCCTATGAGGGGCACTCAAACCCGTAGCACTTTCTTAAATTTCAGTTGAACGGCTGCTACGACCCAACTGTATAACACTGAGGAATACTCGGTTTTACCTGGCTACGGTATCCTATGAGTATCCTAGAAAAGCGTGAGAACTTAATGTGGCACGTAAGTCCTTGAAAATTGGTGGCCCCTGTTGGGTTTGAACCAACGACCAAGCGATTATGAGTCGCCTGCTCTAACCACTGAGCTAAGGGGCCGTGGCGAGGGATTATAATGTAACTGCACGCTGCAATCCAGCGTAAAGCGCTCGGCTGCTGTTTTTATAAACAATGCATTTTCAATCCTTTATAATCAGCTTTTTAGTCATTCAGCCGGAGAAATTATGATTAGTGATATCCTGGCGCCGGGGCTGCGGGTGGTCTTTTGCGGGATCAATCCGGGGAAGTCCTCCGCGCATACGGGGTTCCATTTTGCCCATCCCGGCAATCGTTTCTGGAAGGTCATTCACCAGGCGGGGTTCACCGAGCGACAGCTGAAGCCGGAAGAGGAGCAGCATCTACTGGATACCGGCTGCGGTATCACCATGCTGGTTGAGCGGCCGACGGTACAGGCCAGCGAGGTTGCCCTGCTGGAGCTGCGTAATGGCGCGCAGGAGCTAATAAGCAAAATCCAGGACTATCAGCCGCAGGCGCTGGCGGTGCTCGGCAAGCAGGCCTATGAGCAGGCGTTCAGGGTGCGTGGCGCAAAGTGGGGAAAGCAGGAAGCGACCATCGGTGAAACCGAAATCTGGGTGCTGCCCAATCCCAGCGGTTTGAACCGGGCGACGCTGGACAAGCTGGTTGAAGCCTATCGCGAACTGGATGAGGCGCTGGCGGGGCGAGGGCGGTGATGGCGCCCGAACAGCAGGCATAAAAAAGCTCCCCGCGGGGAGCTTTTTACTCTCTTTGCAGCGCGACGATTAATCGTCGAGGAAGCTACGCAGCACTTCAGAACGGCTTGGGTGGCGCAGTTTACGCAGCGCCTTGGCTTCGATCTGACGAATACGTTCGCGGGTAACGTCGAACTGTTTACCTACTTCTTCCAGCGTGTGGTCGGTGTTCATGTCGATACCGAAACGCATACGCAGCACTTTCGCTTCACGAGCGGTGAGCCCCGCCAGTACGTCGTGCGTTGCCGCACGCAGGCTCTCGGTGGTCGCAGAATCCAGCGGCAGCTCGAGGGTGGTATCCTCGATGAAGTCACCCAGATGCGAATCTTCATCGTCGCCGATCGGCGTTTCCATGGAGATTGGCTCTTTGGCGATTTTCAGCACCTTACGGATTTTGTCTTCCGGCATCAGCATGCGCTCAGCCAGCTCTTCCGGCGTCGGCTCGCGGCCCATTTCCTGCAGCATCTGGCGGGAGATACGGTTGAGCTTGTTGATAGTCTCAATCATATGCACCGGAATACGGATGGTGCGCGCCTGATCCGCGATGGAACGGGTAATAGCCTGACGGATCCACCAGGTCGCGTAGGTGGAGAACTTGTAGCCACGACGGTATTCAAACTTATCTACCGCTTTCATCAGGCCGATGTTGCCTTCCTGAATCAGGTCGAGGAACTGCAGACCGCGGTTGGTGTATTTCTTGGCGATAGAAATAACCAGACGTAAGTTCGCTTCAACCATCTCTTTCTTCGCACGACGTGCTTTTGCTTCGCCGATGGACATGCGACGGTTGATATCTTTAACCTGCTCGATGGTCAGACCGGTTTCTTCTTCAATCTGCTGCAGTTTCTGCAGGCCGCGCTGAACGTCTTCTTTAACGTCATGCAGCTTCTCGGACCACGGCTTGTTCATCGCCACGGCGGCGTTGAACCAGGTTTCGCTGGTTTCGTTGCCGGTGAACAGAGTGATGAAGTTTTTCTTCGGCATTTTGCACTGTTCAACGCACAGCTTCATGATGATACGTTCTTGAGTACGAACGCGATCCATCATGCTGCGCATGCTGTTGACCAGGTAATCGAACTGTTTCGGCACCAGGCGGAACTGTTTGAAGACCTCGGACAGCTTGAGGATCTCTTCCTGCGCGGCGGCGTGGCTGCGACCTTTCGCTTTGATGGTGTCGCGAGTCAGCTCGTACTGGGTGCGCAGCTCGGCGAATTTCTCGCGGGCCAGCTCCGGGTCGATGCTGTTATCGTCATCGCTGTTGTCGTCGTCATCATCTTCTTCTTCATCTTCGTCGTCGTCCATCTCTTCCTGAGACAGCTCGGAACCGACGTGAGTGGCGGTCGGCGCCATATCTTCTTCAGCGTTCGGATCGACGAAGCCGGTGATCAGGTCAGACAGGCGAGCTTCTTCAGCTTCGACGCGATCGTACTGTTCCAGCAGATAGGTGATGGCTTCCGGATATTCTGCAACGGAGCACTGGACCTGGTTGATCCCGTCTTCGATGCGTTTAGCGATGTCGATTTCGCCTTCGCGGGTCAGCAGTTCAACGGTACCCATTTCGCGCATGTACATGCGCACCGGGTCGGTCGTACGGCCAATTTCAGATTCAACGCTCGACAGCACCTGGGCCGCCGCTTCTTCTGCGTCTTCATCGGTATTATTGGAGGTTTCAGCAAGCAGCAGATCATCGGCATCCGGTGCTTCTTCCATCACCTGAATACCCATGTCGTTGATCATTTGGATGATGTCTTCGATCTGATCGGAGTCGACGATATCTTCCGGCAGATGGTCATTGACCTCGGCATAGGTCAGATAGCCTTGCTCCTTACCACGTTGGACAAGAAGCTTCAGCTGTGACTGCGGGTTTTGCTCCATAAGACGGTATCCACACTTAATTCGTTTGATTGGTGCAGGCAGACGAACTGCCAACATTTAAAGCGAGGGCGTACTTATATTATTGCCGCTGCGCCTCAGCGCGGCTGTCGGGGGCTTCCCGATCGATATTCGGCACTTAAGCCGTTAAATTCATTTTTTGGCCAGTTCCTGGCTGATAGTCCAGAGTTCCCGGCGCTCCTCACTGCTTAAACCGTGTGTGCGATCGCGAGCTATCAACTCTTCTTGTCGCAGTTCCAGCAGTGAGTCAAACATATGGTTGAGCGAGTCGGTGAAGGTTTGTTCAGCGATATCCTTATCTGCTATATCGTCCCACATCGACAGTTTTTCAAGGGTTGCTGCTTCATTTGTCCCGCGATACTGCTCTAAAAGTTGCCCGGTGGTCAGACCTGGCTGCGCCAGACACGTATTGACCAGTTCGCTGAATAAACCAAGCCCTGGCATCTTCTGCTGATCCAGACCCGTTAAGGGCGGAACCAGCGGCGCCAGATCGGGGTTCTGCACCAGTAACCCTATAAGTATACGCATGGTCGTGCGTTTTAGCTGCGGCGCCGGGCGTTGAGCGCTATTTTCCGCCTGTTTCGGCATTAAACGTTCAAGCTGGGCGTCATCCAGAATACCCAGCTTGTTACCCAGCTCCTGACGCAAATAGATGCGCAGCGTTTCACCCGGCACTTGGGTTATCAGCGGCAGCGCCAGCGTACTCAGCTGCGCGCGCCCATCCGGAGTGCTCAGGTCGACCTGCGGCATCAGGCTATTGAATAAAAACGTGGAGAGCGGCTGTGCCTGCTCCATCCGCGCTTCAAACGCCTCTTTGCCCTCTTTACGCACCAGCGTATCCGGGTCTTCGCCATCAGGTAAAAACATAAAACGCAGCTGGCGGCCATCGGTCATATACGGCAGCGCCGTTTCCAGCGCGCGCCATGCCGCATCGCGGCCAGCCCGGTCGCCGTCGTAACAGCAGATGACCTGATTGGTCGCCCGGAACAACAGCTGAATGTGGTCGGCGGTCGTCGAGGTGCCCAGCGAGGCCACGGCATAATTAATGCCGTACTGCGCCAGCGCGACGACATCCATATAGCCTTCGACCACCAGCAGACGCTGAGGTTCGGCGTTATCCTGCTGCGTTTCATACAGGCCGTACAGCTGGCGGCCTTTATGGAAAATATCGGTCTCCGGGGAGTTCAGGTATTTTGGCAGCGCATCGCCCAGCACGCGCCCGCCAAAACCAATCACCCGGCCTCGCTTATCGCGGATCGGGAACATTACCCGTTCGCGGAAGCGGTCGTAACTGCGCCCCTGATCGTTGGTGACCAGCATGCCTGCATCAATAAGCGACTGGCGGTTTTCCTGATTGCCGCCAAAACGTTTTAAAACGTTATCCCAGCCAGGGGGAGCGAAGCCTATTGCGAAGCGGGTAATCACCTCGCTGCTTAAGCCGCGTTTTGCCAGATACTGGCGCGCGGGTTCGGCGGCGGGTTGATTCAGAGACTGTTGGTAAAACGTGTTCAGACCGTCCAGCAACTGATAGAGATTTTGCCGCTGATGCCGTTCTATCTGGCTCGGTCCATTACCTGCTTCATAGGGCACTTCAAGGTTGTGCATGGCGGCCAGCTCTTCGACGGTTTCGACGAACTCGAGCTTGTCGTAGTTCATCAGAAAGTCGATGGCGTTGCCGTGCGCACCGCAGCCGAAGCAATGGTAAAACTGTTTTTCACCGTTGACGGTGAAGGAGGGGGTTTTTTCGTTATGGAATGGACAACACGCGTGATAATTCTTGCCCTGCTTTTTCAGCTTCACCCGAGCATCGATCAGATCGATGATGTCGGTGCGCGCCAGCAGGTCATTGATAAATACGCGTGGGATTCGTCCAGCCATATGCCCCGTAATCTATACACTGCATCCTGCAAACGGCCTCGATGTATTGCCTGAAGACAGTTTGAACGATCTCGTGTATCTGCTAATGCATAAACGAAAATAAGCCGCGCATTCCTTTCGGAAGCACGGCCTTACAACTACAACTCGGTCTGAATTGAGAGCTTCGCTCTCAACAGATTAGTACAGACGAGTGCGGCGTGCGTTTTCGCGAGCCAGTTTCTTCGCGTGACGTTTCACTGCAGAAGCTTTAGCGCGCTTACGTTCGGTAGTCGGTTTTTCATAGAACTCACGACGACGAACTTCCGCCAGAACACCTGCTTTTTCGCAGGAACGCTTGAAGCGACGCAGAGCTACGTCGAACGGCTCGTTTTCACGTACTTTAATTACCGGCATGTGCCTCTCACCTTTGATTAATTCGGTTTGCCGCTGGCCGCAATGCCAGCTTATTTCAAAATGGTGCGGAATTTTACTGCAACTACTGCTGCTTTGTAAAGCACCGGCGCCTTTTTTGAAAGGGGACTTTTATAAGGGTGAGGAGTATACACGAAGAGAACACCAGGGGTGAGCAAAGTTTTACATCGCCGGTCATTGGTCCTACACTGCGCGGTATTGAAACGAGGTAAAACAACTCATGCGTGTACTGGGAATTGAAACATCCTGCGATGAAACCGGCATCGCTATTTACGACGATAAACAAGGTCTGTTAGCCAACCAACTGTATAGTCAGGTGAAATTACATGCTGACTACGGCGGCGTGGTGCCTGAGCTGGCGTCGCGCGACCACGTACGTAAAACCGTTCCGCTGATTCAGGCGGCGCTCAAAGAAGCGGGCCTGACGGCGAAAGATATTGATGCCGTTGCCTATACGGCAGGCCCTGGCCTGGTGGGCGCGCTGCTGGTCGGCGCGACCGTTGGCCGCTCCCTGGCGTTCGCCTGGAACGTGCCGGCGATCCCGGTACACCATATGGAAGGGCATCTGCTGGCGCCGATGCTGGAAGATAACCCGCCGGCGTTCCCGTTCGTCGCTCTGCTGGTTTCCGGCGGCCACACCCAGCTGATTAGCGTCACCGGCATTGGTCAGTATGAGCTGTTGGGCGAGTCAATCGACGATGCCGCTGGCGAAGCCTTTGATAAGACGGCGAAACTGCTGGGGCTGGATTATCCCGGCGGGCCGATGCTGTCGAAAATGGCGTCCCAGGGCACGGAAGGTCGCTTCGTCTTCCCGCGGCCGATGACCGATCGTCCAGGGCTTGATTTCAGCTTCTCCGGCCTGAAGACCTTCGCCGCCAATACCATTCGTAACAACGGCGACGATGAGCAAACCCGTGCCGATATCGCCCGCGCATTTGAAGACGCGGTTGTCGATACGCTGATGATTAAATGCCGCCGCGCGCTGGAGCAAACCGGCTTTAAGCGTCTGGTGATGGCGGGAGGCGTGAGCGCTAACCGTACGCTGCGCGCGAAGCTGGCGGAAATGATGAGCAAACGCGGCGGCGAAGTATTTTATGCCCGCCCTGAGTTCTGTACCGATAACGGCGCGATGATCGCTTACGCCGGGATGGTCCGCCTGCAGGGCGGTGCTAATGCCGGCCTCGGCGTCACCGTGCGTCCGCGCTGGCCGTTGGCAGAACTGCCGGCCGCCTGATAAGCCTGTTACAAACAAAAGCCGCCCATCGAGGCGGCTTTTTTACGCGTGGATTAAGGCTGCTGATAATCTTCGGCGTCGATGTCGTAGCCCGACGGCTCCCAGCGGATAGCCAACAGCGACAATAGCCCAATCAGCGGCGCCGCGGCGATGATCCAGAAGACGCGGGTATCCAGCGCGGCGACCAGCAGCGGGAAGAGGAATAAAGAAAGCGTCGAGCTTCCGCGCATGAGCGTCTGGTTGAGCCCGACGCCAACGCCGCGCAGCGATGTCGGATAGCTTAACGAGGCGAAGGTCATGGTGTGCGCGCCGGGGCCGAATCCCTGGCCGAAAAGGAACAGCGCCAGCATCGCCACGGCAGCGACGCCTTCACCTGCGCCATCAGGGCGGCCAATCAGCGCCAGGCCGAGCAGCGCCGTCAGCTGGCAGCCATAACCCGCCAGCGACATCCGCCACGCCCCGAAGCGCGGTACCAGGCGTACCGCCAGTATCCCTCCCACGAAAGCGAACAGCAGATTCAGCGCCAGCGAAATCAAAATCGTCGTCAGCATCGATTGCACGAAGAAGCTGGAGATGATCACCGGCAGACCGAACGCGACGGCGTTATAGGCAAACGAGGAAACCACTGACAGCAGGGTAGAGAGCGTCGTGCGGCGCAGGTAGACGCCGCGGAACAGGCGCAGATAGTTACTCCATTGGGCGCTACGAACTTTGGGCGCCGGTTTTTCCAGCGCGTCCTGGGCAACGTGTGCGTTGATGTTGTACGCCTGGCGTAGAATAGAAGCAGCTTCACGCAGGTTACCCTGGTTGGCGGCCCACACCGGCGATTCGCTCATGTAGCGGCTGCGGATGGCGATAATCACCAGCGCCGGGATGGCGCCAAAACCAAGGATAATCCGCCATAGCCAGTCACTATGGCTTTCCGGCAGGACGGCATAAAAAAAGAGTACCAGCAGATATGAAATGCTGATCGCCGCGTACCACGTTGGGCACCACATCGCCACGCTGGCCGCCTTGTTGCCGGGACCTTTGAGCCTCGCGAATTCGCTGAGAAACGCCATCGCCACCGGCAGGTCGATCCCGACGCCCAGCCCCATCACGAAGCGCGCGCCGGTAAGGACGTATTCATTCGGCGCCAGCGCGCAGGCGATGGCCGCTACCACGAAGAACAGCATATCCGCCATAAACACGCGGTAGCGGCCAATTTTGTCGGTCAGATAACCGCCGAGCAGCGCGCCAACGATAGCGCCGAAGGTGATGGCCGAGGCGACCATCCCGGTACCGGCAGGCGTCAGGTTGAATTCCCGGGTGATATCTTTCAGCCCGAAGGCCAACGAGCCAAGATCGTAGGCATCAAGGAAAATACCGCCGAGGGCGATTCCCATGACGATACGCGCGTTATTGCGCCCGCTGCTGCCTTCGTTGATGAGGCGCGAGACGTCCGCCGCGCTGCCGATCCATTTTACTTCCCCGCCGGGCGACGCAGAGGTTGCCGCAGGCGTCGCGTTAATTACATCAGTCATGGTGTTGTGCTTTTTTCTCTTATAAAGAGTTTCAGAGTAAACAGCGACGCGGGGGTGAAAAAATCACTTTTGGTTATAACTCATAACTAAGTCATTGTAGTGAAAGGATTATCTTTGGTTTTCTCATTTGCCGCTATGATTGGCTAAAAAAGTGGGAAATAGAATGCGTTTGTGGCGGCAAAACGGCCCGGCCCAGGCGGCCGGGCGCGGGGATTATTTCTGCTCTGGCGTTTTTTTCTTCTTCTTAAAGCGTGACCAGATTTTCGTTTCCTGACGGCGCCACAGACGCTGGATATTGTCGTGATGGCGTAGCAGGATAAGGCAGGAGAGCATGGAGACCGGGAAAGTATACTGCGGTTTGAACCACCAGACGTAGAAAGGGGCTACCAACGCGCTGACGATAGCGCCCAGCGAGGAATACCCGCTGAGCAGAATAGTCAGCAGCCAGGTACCGGCCATTACGCCGGTGAGATCCCAGCCGATGGGCGCGATAGCGCCAAATGCGGTCGCCACGCCTTTACCGCCGCGGAAATTAAAGAACACCGGCCAGATATGGCCTACGCAGGCGGCGATCGCCACCAGCCCGAGCCAGAACGGCGTCAGACCGAGCGCCCAGGCGCCCCAAACCGGCAGCATCCCTTTCAGGACATCAAAAATTAATACCGTTACGGCTGCTCCCTTGCCGCCAATTCGGAGTACGTTCGTCGCCCCGGGGTTGCCGGAACCGCTATCGCGAGGGTCGGGCAAACCAGCAAGACGGCACACCAGAATGGCGCTGGAAATTGAGCCGCAGAGGTAGGCGAGGATAACTAGTCCAGGCGCGATTGCACTCATCAGCTGTTCCATTTTGAAAACGTCGTTAGAACCCCACCCATTTTCGTGTTAACAGCTTGTTGGCTTTCTCTGCGCGATAGGTTACATAGTGATGCTGCTATGTTCCCGTAATCTTGCTGCGTCACCGCTGTCAGGGCACGTGAATTCTTTAGGGGATGTCTTTGCATCTGTGGATAATACGCATAATTCGCCGGAAGTGGTATCCGGTTTAGCCAAAAAGCAGGCAGGTCGTGATGGATATTGTATTTATAGAGCAACTTTCGGTAATCACCACTATCGGTGTTTACGACTGGGAACAGACCATCGAACAGAAGTTAGTGTTCGATATCGAAATGGCGTGGGATAACCGCAAAGCGGCCGCCAGCGACGATGTGAGCGATTGCCTGAGCTATGCTGATATCAGCGAGTTGGTTATCAACCACGTTGAGGGCGGGCGTTTTGCGCTGGTAGAACGGGTGGCGGAAGAGATAGCCGATCTACTGTTGCAAAAATTCAATTCTCCGTGGGTGCGGATTAAAGTCAGCAAGCCTGGCGCGGTGGCCCGTGCGGCCAACGTTGGCGTGATCATTGAACGTGGCAGTAATCTGAAACAAAACGTTTCTCGTCATAATGTTTAAACAAATTTGTTTTATACCGGTCTTAGTGCCTGGATTTTAATTTTACTTTTTATTTTAAGGGTTTATTGAATGGGCGATTTACACTCGCTGCTGATAGCGGCAATTTTGGGTGTGGTTGAAGGGTTGACGGAGTTTTTACCGGTTTCCAGTACAGGTCATATGATTATCGTTGGTCATCTCCTTGGTTTTGAAGGGGATACCGCCAATACTTTTGAAGTTGTAATTCAATTAGGATCTATTCTCGCCGTCGTCGTGGTGTTCTGGCGTCGACTGTTTGGCCTGATCGGCATTCATTTTGGCCGTCCTCTGCAGCATGAGGGCGTAAGCAAGGGGCGCTTGTCGCTGATTCATATCCTGTTAGGCATGATCCCGGCGGTGGTGCTGGGGCTGGTGTTTCATGACCTGATTAAATCGCTGTTTAACCCGGTTAACGTGATGTACGCGCTGATTGTCGGCGGCTTCCTGCTGATCGCGGCGGAGCTATTCAAACCGAAAGAGCCGCGCGCGTTGGGTCTTGACGACATGACCTATGGTCAGGCGTTTGCCATCGGCTGCTTCCAGTGTCTGGCGCTGTGGCCGGGCTTCTCTCGCTCCGGAGCGACCATTTCCGGGGGCATGCTGATGGGCGTTAGCCGCTATGCGGCATCCGAGTTCTCATTCCTGCTGGCGGTACCGATGATGATGGGCGCCACCGTGCTGGACGTCTACAAGAGCATCGGCTTCCTTAATACCGGGGATATTCCGATGTTTGCCGTCGGTTTTATCATGGCGTTCATCGTGGCGCTGATTGCGATTAAAACCTTCCTGCAGCTGATTAAACGTATTTCGTTTATTCCGTTCGCAATCTACCGCTTTATCGTCGCGGCAGCCGTCTACGTGGTCTTCTTCTAAGGCCCAGGCCCTCAGCCTTGCGGCTGGGGGCAACGTTGTTCTTTCCACTGCCCCACGGCCGCAATTCTGCGCCGCGTCAGCTCTTCGCGAATCTCCGGCCCTTTGAAACCTTCCGCTACCACCTCTTTAGTGGAGACCGACTGCGCCACTTCCCAGGCTTCAAGCAGCAGGCGCCCCTGCGGATAATCGCAGGATTCAAAACCGGTACGCCCGCGCACGTCGGCCTCGCTGGTGAGGGCGATTTGCTGTACACGCTGCGGCTTGCGCCAGGCATCGATGCTATCAAACAGCTTCACGATGGTTTTTGGCTGCAGGATCGGCAGGGTGTGGATCAGATCGTGGAATTCGGCGACCAGTCTGGCCAGATCGCGGATATCGTTCGGTACCCGCAGGCGCTGGCAAATCTGTTCCACCAGTTTTACACCCGCCGGGCCGTGGCCATGGTGGCGCGGCCAGAACTCTTTGGGCGTTAAGCCCTTGCCAAGATCGTGGCACAGGGTGGCGAAACGGACATCGATGGCCGGTGATAGCATCGCCGCCATGGTGAGCGTCATCAGGGTGTGAACGCCGGTGTCGATTTCCGGATGCCATTTGGCCGGCGCGGGGACGCCGTACAGGGCGTCGATTTCCGGGAACAGAACCTTCAGCGCGTGGCAGTCGCGCAGGGTCTGGAAAAAGACCTGCGGATTACGCGTGCCAAGCGCGTTTTCCGTCTCTTTCCATACCCGCTCCGCCGTCAAATGCGCCAGTTCGCCGGCGTCCGCCATCGCGCGCATCAGCGCCATGGTTTCATCGGCAATGCGAAAACCGAGATGGGCATAACGTGCGGCAAAACGCGCGACGCGCAGTACACGTAGCGGATCTTCGCTAAAGGCCGGGGAGACGTGGCGCAGCAGGCGCTGGCGTAAATCGGCCTGGCCGCCATAGGGATCGTAAATCTGACCGTCAGTGTCCTGAGCCAGCGCGTTAATGGTGAGATCGCGGCGCAGTAGATCTTGCTCAAGGGTGACGTCAGCGGCGGCATAACAGGTGAAACCGGTATAGCCGGAACCGGATTTACGTTCGGTACGCGCGAGGGCGTACTCTTCACGGCTTTGCGGGTGAAGAAACACGGGAAAATCGCGGCCTACCTGCTGGTAGCCCGCGTCGAGCAACTGCTGGGGCGTGGCGCCAACCACCACCCAGTCTCTGTCTTTGACCGGTAGTCCTAATAACGCATCTCGTACCGCACCACCGACCAAATAAATCTTCACGCCTGTTTCTCCCGCATCGACTTTTCGCAAGATGATACGTAAGTCTGGCAGAGAAGACGAATTAGTTCATCCACCGGTCTTTACGCTTGCGGCTCGGTACCAGATGCGGCAGCACCAGACCAAGGATCAGACCGACGCCAAGCACGCCGCCGCCGTACATAAACCACTGCATGATAATGGTGCGCTGTTTATCATCAAGCTGCAGATTCGCCGCGTTCACCTTTTTCTGAGCGACAACCAGCTCGTTTTTCAGCTTTTGGTTCTCTTCTTTCAGGGCATTGATCGCGCCATCGCTACCGGCGACTTTTTTCTGCATGTCGGCGGTACGCTGGTTCCAGGTGGCGTCAATATTGTTCAGCTTGTCGGTCAGCGTTTTGACCTGATTTTCCAGATCCGGCACGCGAATGCGCAGGCTGGGCTCGTTGCTCAGCTCTTTCAGCGGGATCCAGGCGGTACGGCCGTTGCTATCGCGTACCTGCGCGTAATTCGTGCTGTCGTTGGTTTGCAAAACGTCGACGGCTTCGCCGGCGTTAATGGTGCCGACCAGACGATAGTTATCGCCAGGACCGCTGCGAACCCAGGTGCTCAGCTCATCGGAAACGTAGCGCTTTTCTTCTGCGTGAACCGCCGTAGCGGCGCTAAGCGCTAGCAATGTAAAGGTAATAAGGCGTAATTTTGGCATCAGGTCATCGTTTGGTCATAAAAAGTTGAACGATAGTAGTGGCATCGCCAGAGCGACGCAAAGTTTTCCGCCACAATCGGAATCATCCAAATGCAGCTGGCAAATGCGCATTGCATGGCGATTCGCCGCAAAATACTATTTACTGACAAAAAATATCGTCATTAGTTCGCCGCATTTTCCCGGCGACGCTTATCAGGTGGAAGAATTCAGCCATGGCTCAAGAAATCGAACTGAAGTTTATCGTTGCCCACGACGGCGTTGAGGCGCTGCGCCAGCATCTCAATTCGCTGGATGCGCAGCACACGCCGGCAGGCCAACTGCTGAATATTTACTACGAAACCGCCGATAACTGGCTGCGTCGGCACGACATGGGGCTGCGGATCCGCGGCGATCGGGAGCGTTATGAAATGACGCTGAAAATTGCCGGTCGGGTGGTGGGCGGCCTGCATCAGCGTCCGGAATACAATATTCCGCTGGAAAAAGCAGAGCTGGCGCTGGATAAACTGCCGGCAGAAGTCTGGCCGCAGGGGCAGTTGCCGGCAGAACTGGCGCAAAATGTGCAGCCGCTGTTTAGCACTGATTTCCTTCGCGAAAAATGGGTGGTGAAAGAGGGCAGCAGCCAGATTGAGATAGCTCTTGACCTTGGCGAAGTGAAAGCCGGTGAGCATCAGGAAGCCATTTGCGAACTGGAGCTTGAGCTGTTGAGCGGCGATACCGCCGACATTCTGGCGCTGGCGCATCGTTTACTGGCAACCGGCGTGCTGCGTCAGGGCAGCCTGAGCAAAGCGGCGCGCGGCTATCAGTTGGCGCAGAGCAACGAAGCGCGTCCGGTTAAATCGTTAACGGTAGTAGGCGTGGCGGCGAAAGCCAGCGTCGAGCAGGGGCTGGAAGCGGCGCTGGAAAGCGCGCTGGCGCACTGGCTCTATCATGATGAAGTCTGGAACCAGGGCAATGCGGCAGCTAAGCGTGAAATCCAGCGGGCGATGGCTCGCGTACGCCATGCGCTGGTGTTGTTTGGCGGCATTGTGCCGCGAAAAGCCACCGTGCTGTTACGTGAATCGCTCACTGAGGCCGAAGCGGCGCTGGACGGCGCAGAGAAAGCCGAAGCGGTGTTGTTCAACCGCGCCACGGTTGGCGCCAAATTGCTGCTGACCGAATGGCTGGTTACCCGCGGTTGGCGTTCGTTCCTCAACGAGGCGGGGCAAAAGAAAATCGCCGGTTCGTTCAAACGCTTTGCCGATATCCAGCTGTCGAGAGCGGCGGCGGAGCTGAAAAGCAACTTCCAGCAGACGCAGGACGACTACAGCGATCGGCTCACGCGTCTGGCGCGTGAGATCGACAGCATTCAATTGCTTTCCAGCGCCTATGCCGGGGTAGCCGAGGCCTGGCTGGAAAACTGGCAAGAGGTGCGCCGCGCTATCGAGAACAATGACCGCAGCGTCATCGAATATTTCCGTCGTCAGGCGCTGGCCGCGGAACCATTCTGGCTGCATAGTGGAAAACGATAATTTCAGGCCAGGGAGACCCCTATAATGGCGCTTTCTTCGCAGTTACAGCAGCACTGGCAGACGGTTGTAAACCGGCTTCCGGCAGATTTTCCCCTGCAAACATTAAGTTCGCAGGCGCAGTCGGTGATGACATTCAGCGAGTTCGTTGAACAGAGTCTGGTCGCTCAGCCGCAGTGGCTGGCTGAACTGGAAAGCGCGCCGCCGCAGGCCGACGAATGGCGCCATTACGGCGACTGGCTGGCGGAACAGCTACAAGAGGTGACTGACGAGGCCGCGCTGATGCGCGAGCTACGCCAGTTCCGCCGCCGGATGATGGTGCGTATCGCCTGGGCGCAGGCGCTGCTGCTGGTGAGCGAAGAGAGCAGTTTGCAGCAGCTCAGCGCCCTGGCGGAGACCTTAATCGTCGCCGCCCGCGACTGGCTGTACGCCGCCTGCTGCCGGGAGTGGGGGACACCGTGCAATGCGCAGGGCGAAGCGCAGCCGCTAATGATCCTGGGCATGGGGAAACTGGGCGGCGGAGAGCTTAACTTCTCTTCCGATATCGACCTGATTTTTGCCTGGCCGGAACACGGCGCCACCCAGGGCGGACGCCGCGAGCTGGATAACGGCCAGTTCTTTACCCGTCTGGGCCAGCGATTAATCAAAGTACTCGATCAGCCGACGCAGGATGGCTTCGTCTACCGCGTGGATATGCGTCTGCGACCATTTGGCGACAGCGGCCCGCTGGTGTTGAGCTTTGCGGCGCTGGAAGATTATTACCAGGAGCAGGGGCGCGACTGGGAGCGCTACGCGATGGTAAAGGCGCGGATCATGGGCGATAACGACGGCGTGTACGCCAACGAACTGCGCGCCATGCTGCGCCCGTTCGTCTTCCGCCGCTACATTGATTTCAGCGTCATTCAGTCTCTGCGTAACATGAAAGGGATGATCGCCCGTGAAGTGCGCCGCCGCGGCCTGACAGACAATATCAAGCTCGGCGCGGGCGGCATCCGCGAAATCGAATTTATCGTTCAGGTTTTCCAGCTGATCCGCGGCGGTCGCGAACCGGCCTTGCAGCAGCGCGCGCTGTTGCCGACGCTGGCGGCGATTGACGAGCTGCATTTGCTACCGGAAGGCGATGCCGCCCAGCTGCGCGAAGCCTACCTGTTCCTGCGCCGTCTCGAAAACCTGCTGCAGAGCATTAACGACGAGCAAACCCAAACCCTGCCGCAGGATGAGCTCAACCGCGCGCGCCTGGCGTGGGGGATGCGCGTCGCCGACTGGCAGACACTCAGCGCACAGCTTGAAGAGCAGATGCGCCGCGTGCGTCGCGTCTTTAACGAACTGATTGGCGACGATGAAGCGCAATCGCCGGATGAACAGCTGGAAGAGTACTGGCGCGAACTGTGGCAGGACGCGCTGGAAGAAGACGACACTACGCCGGCGCTGGCGCACCTTGATGACAACGATCGGCGCAGCGTGCTGGCGTTGATCGCCGATTTTCGCAAAGAGCTCGACCGGCGCACCATTGGCCCGCGCGGGCGGCAGGTACTCGACCAGCTGATGCCGCATCTGCTCAGCGAGGTCTGCTCACGGGCGGATGCGCCGCTGCCGCTGGCGCGAATCACCCCATTACTGACCGGAATCGTCACCCGTACCACCTATCTGGAGCTGCTCAGCGAATTCCCCGGCGCGTTAAAACACCTGATTAGCCTGTGCGCCGCTTCGCCGATGGTTGCCAGCCAGCTGGCGCGCCACCCGCTGCTGCTGGACGAACTGCTGGATCCGAACACGCTTTATCAACCGACGGCGACCGATGCGTACCGCGATGAACTGCGCCAGTATTTGCTGCGCGTGCCGGAAGAAGATGAAGAACAGCAGCTGGAAGCGCTGCGTCAGTTTAAACAGGCGCAATTGCTGCACATCGCCGCCGCCGATATTGCCGGCACGCTACCGGTGATGAAAGTGAGCGATCACTTAACCTGGCTGGCAGAGGCGATGATCGACGCGGTGGTGCAGCAGGCGTGGCTACAGATGGTCGCCCGCTACGGTCAGCCGACCCATCTTCGCGACCGCCAGGGGCGCGGTTTTGCGGTAGTAGGTTACGGTAAACTCGGCGGTTGGGAACTGGGTTATAGTTCCGATCTCGATCTGGTCTTCCTCCACGACTGTCCGATGGAGGTGATGACTGACGGCGAGCGGGAAATCGATGGTCGCCAGTTCTATCTGCGCCTTGCCCAGCGAATCATGCATCTTTTCAGCACCCGCACCTCGTCGGGCATCCTGTATGAAGTGGACGCTCGCTTACGTCCATCCGGCGCGGCGGGCATGCTGGTGACCACCGCCGATGCCTTCGCCGATTATCAGCGCAATGAAGCCTGGACCTGGGAGCATCAGGCGCTGGTTCGCGCCCGGGTGGTGTATGGCGACCCGGCGCTGCAGGCGCGCTTTGATGCGATCCGCCGCGATATCCTGACCACGCCGCGTGAAGGCGCGACGCTGCAGACCGAAGTACGTGAGATGCGGGAAAAGATGCGCGCTCATCTCGGCAATAAGCAGCGCGATCGCTTTGATATCAAAGCCGATGCCGGCGGGATCACCGATATTGAATTTATTACCCAATATCTGGTGCTGCGCTACGCGCATGAAAAGCCAAAGCTGACGCGCTGGTCCGATAATGTGCGTATTCTGGAACTGCTGGCGCAGAACGACATCATGGATGAGGACGAGGCGCGGGCGCTTACCCATGCCTACACTACGCTACGCGATGCGTTGCACCATCTGGCGCTGCAGGAGCTGCCGGGCAACGTTGCGCCGGATGCTTTCGACGGCGAACGTCAGCAGGTGAGCGCTAGCTGGCAGAAGTGGTTGATGGCTTAACTAACAAATCGGGTGTGCTATTATCGCGCGCAAAGTTTGCATCTCGCAGGAGAGAGTAATGAAAGTAACGCTGCCAGAGTTTGAACGTGCAGGAGTGTTGGTGGTAGGCGATGTGATGCTGGACCGCTACTGGTACGGCCCCACCAGCCGTATTTCCCCGGAAGCCCCGGTGCCGGTGGTAAAGGTGGAAAATATCGAAGAACGCCCTGGCGGCGCGGCTAACGTGGCGATGAACATTGCGTCGCTCGGCGCGACTTCTCGTCTGGTCGGCCTGACCGGTATCGACGATGCCGCGCGCGCGCTTAGCAAAGCGCTGGCTGACGTAAAAGTGAAGTGTGATTTCGTGTCGGTACCGACGCATCCGACCATCACTAAGTTGCGCGTGCTGTCGCGCAACCAGCAGCTGATCCGCCTCGATTTTGAAGAGGGTTTCTCCGGGGTTGATCCACAGCCGATGCATGAACGTATTCAGCAGGCGCTGGGTTCGATCGGCGCGCTGGTGCTGTCAGACTACGCGAAAGGCGCGCTGGCCAGCGTGCAGACCATGATTAAGCTGGCGCGGGATGCCGGCGTTCCGGTGCTGATTGATCCGAAAGGCACTGAATTTGAACGCTACCGCGGGGCAACGCTGCTGACGCCGAACCTGTCTGAATTCGAAGCGGTCGCCGGAAAGTGTAAAGATGAAGCGGAAATCGTCGAACGCGGGATGAAAATCATCGCCGACTTCGAGCTTTCCGCACTGCTGGTAACGCGCTCCGAGCAGGGTATGACGCTGCTGCAGCCGGGTCGTCCGCCGCTGCATATGCCGACCCAGGCGCAGGAAGTGTATGACGTCACCGGGGCAGGCGACACGGTTATCGGTGTGCTGGCGGCGACGCTGGCGGCGGGTAACACCCTGGAAGAGGCCTGCTATTTCGCTAACGCCGCGGCCGGTGTGGTGGTCGGCAAGCTGGGGACTTCCACCGTTTCGCCAATCGAGCTGGAAAACGCGGTGCGCGGGCGTGCCGATACCGGTTTTGGCGTGATGAGCGAAGAAGAGCTGAAACAGGCGGTCGCCGCGGCGCGTAAGCGTGGCGAAAAAGTGGTGATGACCAATGGCGTCTTCGACATTCTGCACGCGGGTCACGTTTCGTATCTGGCCAATGCGCGCAAGCTGGGCGATCGTCTGATCGTCGCCGTCAACAGCGATGCCTCAACCAAACGTCTGAAAGGCGAAACCCGCCCGGTGAACCCGCTTGAACAGCGGATGATCGTGCTGGGAGCGCTGGAAGCCGTCGATTGGGTCGTGTCGTTTGAAGAAGATACGCCGCAGCGGCTGATTGCCGGGATCCTGCCGGATCTGTTGGTGAAAGGCGGTGATTACAAGCCGGAGCAGATCGCCGGCAGCGAAGAGGTTTGGGCCAACGGCGGCGAAGTGCTGGTGCTCAACTTTGAAGATGGCTGCTCGACTACCAATATTATCAAGAAGATTCAGAAAGATAGCGACAAGTAATCAATACGCTTTACCGCTCTGAACGGAGCGGTCTACAACGGCCTGCGGGGATACCTTCGCGGGCCGTTTTTATTTAATCATGCGGAAAATGATTTAGCGCAATAAATAACCCGGTTAAGCGCATTTTTCGTACAAAGTACGTTAAGGTAAGCGTAAATACTGAAGTGAGTAAAAGGCATATGACCAATCAGAACGCCAACGGCTGAAGGAGTATGCGGATGAACCATAACGATATGTATTCTATGAAGAACTTCGATTTTCTGGCACGTAGTTTCGCCAGGATGCACGCGCAAGGCCATTCGGTTGATCTTCAGGCTATTGTCGGCAATATGGATGAGGAACATCGTGAATGGTTTTGCCAACGCTATGAGCTTTATTGTCGTCAGGTGAATAGCCCGGCCGAGTTAGAGCACTAAGCTAAATGAAAACGGGCCATTCAGGCCCGTTTTTTTATTGCTGTTCTTCGCTCTTCGGCGCAGCTGAACGGCTTTCCAGATCGCTAATGCGCTGCTCCAGTAAAGCCAGCTTTTCGCGGGTGCGCAGCAGAACCTGAGTTTGCACATCGAACTCTTCGCGGCTGACCAAATCCAGACGAGTTAACTGCGATTGCAGTACCTGGCGGATTTTCTTTTCTACGTCATCTCCAAGATCGCGAAGGCCTTTCGGCATCGATTCATGGACCTGGCGGGCGATTTGTTCAATTTTTTTCGGGTCAATCATGGCGGATTCCTGCACTGGTCTAGTTAGCGTTCATTGTAGTGCGAACGGGAGCGCCTATAAACCACAAATGTAAGATGTCGAGTGAGTAGCCATTGATGAAGATAGTTAATGGCGTTATAGTTATCTCGCTTATTCTCAGGGCGGGGCGAAATTCCCCACCGGCGGTAAATCAACCTGCGCGTTGAAAGCCCGCGAGCGCTTCCAGTGAAAACGGGAAGGTCAGCAGATCCGGTGTAATTCCGGGGCCGACGGTTAAAGTCCGGATGGGAGAGAGTAACGGCTCAGTCGGGTTACGATCCGCTTGCGTTGACTTTTGCCGCTAAACCGGCACTCCTAAGACTGCCCTGATTCTGGTAACCATAATTTTAATGAGGTTTTTTTACCATGAATCAGACGCTCCTTTCTTCTTTTGGTACCGCTTTTGAACGTGTGGAACACGCTTTAGACGCACTGCGCGAAGGCCGCGGTGTGATGGTGCTTGATGATGAAGACCGTGAAAACGAAGGCGATATGATTTTCGCCGCCGAAACCATGACCGTTGAGCAAATGGCGCTGACCATTCGTCACGGCAGCGGCATTGTCTGCCTGTGCCTGACCGAAGATCGCCGCAAGCAGCTTGACCTGCCGATGATGGTGGAGAACAACACCAGCGCCTACGGCACCGGCTTTACCGTGACCATTGAAGCGGCAGAAGGCGTAACCACCGGCGTATCCGCCGCTGACCGCATCACGACCGTGCGCGCCGCCATTGCCGATGGCGCGAAACCCTCCGATCTCAACCGTCCGGGCCACGTCTTCCCGCTGCGCGCGCAGCCAGGCGGCGTAATGACCCGCGGCGGCCACACTGAAGCGACCATCGACCTGGTGACCCTTGCGGGCTTTAAACCGGCAGGCGTTCTCTGTGAACTGACTAACGACGATGGCACCATGGCGCGCGCGCCGGAGTGCATCAAGTTCGCTCAGCAGCACAACATGGCCGTGGTCACCATTGAAGACCTGGTGGCTTACCGCCGCGAGCACGATCGCAAAGCCAGCTAAGTTACCGCTGTTCTGATGACAAGCCCACTTTACGGTGGGCTTTGTTGTTTCTGGGTCGAGCTAATATGCTTTCTCTGCGGGTACATGGGAGAGATTTTCCACCTTCAAATTTTCTGATGATGATCATCACGCTTATCTGAGTTTATCTGCGGCTAAAAGGGCGTAATGTGAAGGAATCAAATACTCCCTACTGAAGGATACCATCATGTCCCGTACCCGTATGCCAGCGTTGTTTTTAGGCCATGGTAGCCCGATGAACGTGCTGGAAGATAATATCTATACCCGCGCCTGGCGTCATCTCGGCGAAACGCTGCCGCGGCCGAAAGCTATCGTGGTTATTTCCGCGCACTGGTTTACTCGCGGGACGGGCGTGACGGCGATGGAAGCGCCGAAAACCATTCATGATTTTGGCGGTTTCCCGCAGGCCTTATACGATACGCACTACCCTGCGCCGGGATCGCCGGAGCTGGCGCAGCATCTGGTTGAACTGCTGGCGCCGGTGCCCGTCGCCCTCGATAAAGAGGCGTGGGGTTTTGACCACGGTTCGTGGGGAGTGCTGATAAAAATGTACCCTGATGCCGATATTCCCATGGTTCAGTTAAGTATCGATAGCACTAAGCCCGCGGCATGGCATCTGGAGATGGGGCGTAAGCTGGCGTCGCTGCGTGATGAAGGCATTATGCTGGTGGCGAGCGGCAACGTGGTGCATAACCTGCGTACCGCGCGCTGGCATGGCGAAAGCACGCCGTATCCGTGGGCCCAGTCGTTTAACGACTATGTCAAAGCGAATCTGAACTGGAAAGGGCCGGTCGAAGCGCATCCGCTGGTGAATTATTTAAGCCATGAAGGTGGTTCGCTCTCTAACCCAACGGCTGAGCACTTCCTGCCGCTGCTCTATATTCTGGGAGCGTGGGATGGTGAAGAGCCGATAACGATCCCGGTCGAAGGGATGGAAATGGGGTCGCTGAGCATGCTGTCAGTGGTCGTGGGAGCCGCGTAACGGCAGCTATCGCACATGAAAAAACCCCGGCTACTCAGGTTGCCGGGGTTTGCCGTTATTCGACGAAAATGTGCGGATAGAAACGCGAAAGATCCTGGGTGATCAGCGCCCGATCTTCACGGATGCCGATCCCGGCAGGCTGGTCGTTAATAAGCCAGCTGCCAATCAGCGTATAGCTATCGCCAAATTTCGGCAGCGGATAAAACTCCTGCACGATGGTGCCTTCTTCCCCGTACGGACCTTCCACCGCCTCCACCACTTTGCCATTTTCAACGATCGACACGTTGGCGCCTTCGCGGGAAAAGATCGGCTTAATGACGTACTTCTCAAGCTGCGGATGGTTATCTTCGCTGAAGTAAGCCGCCAACAGGTTAGGGTGGTTGGGGAACATTTCCCACAGCATCGGTAGCAGCGCCTTGTTGGAGATAATGCTCTTCCATGCAGGCTCCAGCCAGCGTACGCCGGCGTCTTCCAGCTTGGTGGAGAACATCTCGCGCAGCATAAATTCCCACGGATAGAGCTTGAACAGATTACCGATGACCTGATCCTGTAAATCGGTAAACTGACCTTTTTCGCCAAGACCGATATCTTCGATATACAGGAACTCGGTGGCGACGCCCGCTTCTGCCGCGCAGTCCTGCAGATACTGTACGGTGCCGCGGTCTTCAACGGTATCGCGGCAGCAGGCCATATGCAGCAGCTGGAAGCCAAATTGTTCACGCAGCTCGCCGAAGCGTTCAATCAGCTTTTCCTGCAGGCTGTTGAACTGATCGCTGTCGGCAGGCAGATTACCGGCGTTAAGCTGATCTTCCAGCCAGATCCATTGAAAGAACGCTGCTTCATATAGCGAGGTTGGCGTATCCGCGTTGTTTTCCAGCAGCTTCGGTTCGCCCACGCCATCCCAGGCCAGATCCAGACGCGAGTACAGCGACGGCTGGTTGGTTTTCCACGACTGACGCACAAAGCCCCAGGTGTGCTTAGGGATGCGGAATTTGGTCATCAGCTCGTCGCTGGCGATCACTTTCTCAACGACCTGTAGACACATTTGATGCAGCTCGGCGGTGACCGCTTCGAGCTTTTCAACCTGCGCCAGTGTCAGCTTGTAGTAGGCCTCTTCGCTCCAGTATGGCTCGCCGTACATGGTGTGAAAGTTGAAGCCATACTCGGTCGCTTTCTCGCGCCAGTCCGGGCGCTCGGTAATGCTGATTCTTTCCATGCCGCTTAACCGCCCATCGAGCGTGAAGAGGAGCTGGAGCCCGCGGCGCTACGCTGCATCGTCGATTGCTTAGCGACGGATTCGCCGAAACCGCCGCGGGTGACGGTCGTGGTGGTTGCCGGTTTCGGCGCCATCGCGGTTTTCGGCACGTTCATGGTACGGCCCGGTTGCGCCGCGCCATAGCTCTTACCGCTGGCATCGGTGTACTGGCCGTAGGCCGGGCTGGCCGGGTTCTTCGAGCTAAACAGCGGCTGCTGCGCGGCCATGCCGCCGCCCATCAGACGACCCATCATGTAGCCGGCCATCAGTGGCATCCAGAAGCTGCCGCTGCTTTGCGCCTGCGCCTGGTTTTCCGGGGCGACGCCCGCCTGAGCCGGCGCCTGCTGGCATTGGCCTTCGCCGAACTCGGCGACGCAGTCTTCACGGCTGGCGTATTTCGGCGCGGTGCGCGCGGCTTCTTTCACCGCGTTATTGTAGGCGGTGGTGCACTCTGCGGCTTTGCTTGGGTTAGCCGCGGAGCAGTCATCGGCGTTCTGATACAGAGAAACCGTCTCGTCAGTTTTTTCGCAACCGGCGAGCATAAAGACGGCGGTGACGGCAAGGGCGACCGGCGTCAGGTGGCGAGCGCTCCAGCTTTTGCGGAACGACGCATGATTAATATTTTTTGTCCGTTTCATATTTGTCTTCCAGGACCCAGTGGTAGTGCGTTTGTCAACGCTCAGGATAGAGTATGAGTGGTGGAAAATGAAGCGAAAGAGGGGAAAAGCGGAGGTCTTTACGTTGCCTTACGTTTAACGCCCCGCCTGACCCGAAGGCCAGACGAGGCGTCATCGCGTTCAACGATTAGTGGCTAAACGGATTAGAACCGCTGGTCTTCGTCGTACGGGCGGCAGCCGGCTGTGCGGAAGCGGTGTTCGCATAACCGTCAGCGGCGGCGTCCTGCTGCGGATTTTCCGGCGCGACGCTGTCCGGTGAAGTCGGAATCGCTTTACCCAGCGTGTTGTTCAGCGCGATCAGATCCTGCTCGTTCAGCGTGCCGAGAGCGGACTTGATGTTCAGCTCGTTGATCAGGTAGTTATAACGGGCGTTGGAGAGCTGCTGCTTGGCGTTGTACAGCGTGGTGGTCGCATCCAACACGTCAACGATGGTACGCGTACCCACCGAATAACCCGCTTCCATCGCATCCAGGGAGCTCTGCGCAGAGACAACGGCCTGTTTGTAGGCATTGATGCTGCTGATGGAGGCATTCACGTTGTTAAACGACGAACGCACGGTCTGCACCACGCTGCGGTGCGCGCTTTCCAGCTGCTCGCTGGCGCCGACGAAGTTGTACTGCGCCTGTTTCACCTGCGAGTTAACCATCCCGCCCTGATACAGCGGCAGGGAGAAGCTCAGGCCGACTTTGTTTTGCCCGACATCGGCGTCCTGGGAAATGTTTTTGGAACCGCTGTAACGGTTATTAGAGACGCCGGTAGAAGCATTCAAATCAAGAGTAGGTAAATGACCATCCTGCGCCTGGCGAATCTGCTCACGCGCCAGATCCTGGTTCAGACGCGCCTGCAGCAGCGACAGGTTGCGGTTTTCCGCTTCCTTCAGCAGCGCGTTCACCGCCTGCGGTTTGCTGGTTTTGAAGCCGTTAACGTTCAGCGACGCCAGCTCCGGGTAGTAGTTGCCGGTGACCTGACGAAGCTCTTCAACGGCGTTGTCGAGGTCGTTACGCGCGGTCACTTCATTTGCCAGCACGGCGTCGTATTGCGAGCGGGCGTTTTGTACGTCGGTGATGGCAACCAGGCCCACGTTAAAGCGCTGGGTGGTTTGGTCCAACTGACGATAGATGGCCTGTTTCTGTGCTTCGGTATAGGAGAGCGTATCGATAGCGGCCAGGACTTTAAAGTAAGCCGTCGCGGTATTCAGAATCAGCGTTTGCTGGTCAGTCTGATAGGTGACATCCTGAATGCCCGCCGCTTTTTCCTGCAGGGTCAACGCGCGCCATTTCGACATATCGAACAGGGTTTGCGTTAACTGCAATGAACCGCTGGTGACGTTGGAGTTCTGGTTTTTGTAATCACGGAACCCGCTGGTATAGGTATAATCCGCGCCCAGACCGAGTTGCGGCAGTAATGGGCTTCGCGCTTCGTTGATCTTTTCGAATGCAGCATCGCGATCGGCTGCCGATTTACGCAGGTCAGGGTTGCTAATACGCGCCTGCTGATAAACCTGCAACAGGTTCTCTGCCTGGCTCATGGCGCTGAAGCCAGTCAGGCCCAGGCCGATAAGGATGGGAAAAAGTTTCTTCATTTGCATTCCTTGTTGTGAAGCATTTAGCGCTACTCAAATTCTAAAAATAATCGCTGATTGTATCGACTCTGTCGCCGTAAAAAGTTGGCGTTACGTGCCATAGGGCGGTAATTTGCACCAATCTAACATACGGGCTGTAAAACGGTAGCCAAACGGCCTATAAATCCCTACTTTCGGATGAGCAGGACACAGACAATGAGCAAACCTAATCAGCAGGGAATTACCTTCTCTAAAAACGATGTAGAAATTATTGCACGGGAAACGCTCTATCGCGGTTTTTTTTCGCTCGATTTGTATCGTTTTCGCCATCGCCTGTTTAACGGCGGGATGAGCGGTGAGGTTACCCGCGAAATTTTTGAGCGCGGGCACGCCGCCGTCTTGCTACCCTTTGACCCGGTACGCGATGAAGTTGTGCTGGTCGAGCAGATCCGCATTGCCGCCTATGATACCAGCGAGAGCCCGTGGCTGCTGGAAATGGTCGCCGGGATGATAGAAGAAGGCGAAACGGTAGAAGATGTCGCCCGCCGGGAAGCGTTGGAAGAGGCCGGGCTTGAAGTTGGGCGCACCAAACCAATATTAAGCTATCTGGCAAGCCCAGGCGGCACCAGCGAGCGGTTATCGATCCTGGTGGGCGAAGTTGATGCATCGACGGCAAAAGGCATTCACGGCCTGGCCGAAGAAAACGAGGATATTCGGGTGCATGTGGTGAGCCGGGAACAGGCTTACCAGTGGGTAGAAGAGGGGAAAATCGACAACGCGGCTTCTGTCATCGCCCTGCAATGGCTGCAGCTGCATTATCATAGCTTACGAAACGAGTGGAAATAATATGAAGCGTTATACACCTGACTTCCCGGAAATGATGCGCCTGTGCGAAACCAATTTCGCCCAGCTGCGCCGCCTGTTGCCTCGCACTGAGGCGGTCGGCGATATGGCGAACTATCAGGTGGGGGCGGCGCAATATCGATTAACGGTGGTCGAATCGACCCGCTACACTACATTAGTGACAATAGAACAGACTATGCCTGCGGTGAGCTACTGGAGCCTGCCGTCAATGACGGTGCGCCTGTATCACGACGCCATGGTGGCTGAAGTGTGTTCAAGTCAGCAGATTTTTCGCTTCAAAGCGAGATATGATTACCCTAATAAAAAGTTGCATCAACGCGACGAAAAGCATCAAATTAATCAGTTTCTGGCCGACTGGCTGCGTTACTGTTTAGCACATGGAGCGATGGCGATTCCGGTTTGTTAGCGTCGTGAAACCTAAGGACACCATTTGGAAAGCCTGTTAAACCTACCTCTGGCTGGTGAGGCCAGAGTCAGGATATTACAAATTACTGATACTCACCTGTTTGCTGAAAAACATGAAACGCTGTTGGGTATCAATACCTGGGAAAGTTATCAGGCTGTATTGGATGCGATACATGCCTCACAGCGTGAATGCGACCTGATTGTAGCAACAGGCGATCTGGCGCAAGACCACTCTGCCGCGGCCTATCAGCATTTCGCTGAAGGCATCGCGAGCTTTGCCGCACCCTGCGTCTGGCTGCCGGGAAACCATGATTTCCAACCGGCGATGTACAGCACGCTGCACGATGCCGGCATCTCTCCCGCAAAACGCGTCCTGTTGGGCGATCATTGGCAAATCCTGCTGCTGGACAGCCAGGTCTTTGGCGTGCCTCACGGCGAGCTGAGCGATTTCCAACTGGAGTGGCTTGAGCATCAATTGAATGCGGAACCTGAGCGCTACACGCTGCTGTTACTGCATCATCATCCGCTGCCGGCGGGCTGCAGCTGGCTCGATCAGCATAGCCTGCGCAACGCCGGGGAGTTAGACCACATCCTGAGCAACTATCCGCGGGTTAAGCACCTGCTATGCGGCCATATTCACCAGGAGCTGGATCTCGACTGGAACGGGCGGCGGATGATGGCGACGCCATCGACCTGCGTGCAGTTTAAGCCGCACTGCGCTAATTTCACCCTCGATACCGTCTCTCCAGGCTGGCGCTGGCTTGAACTGCATCCTGATGGCGTGTTGACGACTGAAGTCTGTCGTCTCAGCGGCGCCGAGTTTCACCCGGATATCGCTTCAGAAGGATACTGATGTCTACTCTTCTTTATCTGCACGGATTTAACAGCTCGCCGCGCTCGGCAAAAGCGACGGCGCTGAAAACGTGGCTGGCGCAGTACCACCCGGAAATTAACATGGTGGTGCCGGAACTGCCTGCTTTCCCGGCGCAGGCGGCAGAGATGCTGGAAGCCATCGTGCTGGAGCACGGCGGCGAGCCGTTAGGCGTGGTGGGGTCGTCGTTGGGCGGCTACTACGCCACCTGGCTGTCGCAATGTTTTATGCTGCCGGCGGTGGTGATTAACCCGGCGGTGCGGCCATTTGAACTGCTGAACAATTTTCTTGGCCCCAATGAGAATCCGTACACCGGGCAGCAATATGTGCTAGAGTCTCGCCATATTTACGATCTTAAAGTCATGCATATCGACCCGCTGGAAGCGCCTGACCTTATCTGGTTATTGCAGCAAACGGGCGATGAAGTGCTTGATTACCGCCAGGCTGTTGACTACTTCGCCTCCTGCCGTCAAACGGTCGAGGAGGGCGGTAATCACGCATTTGTTGGCTTTGAAGATCATTTCACCCAGATTATCGATTTTCTGGGCCTGCGCTAAGCGGTTCAGAACGACCTACGAATACACACCATGACGCAATCTTCATATAACGCTGATGCCATTGAGGTACTCACCGGGCTTGAGCCGGTTCGCCGCCGCCCGGGAATGTACACCGACACAACCCGTCCTAACCATCTTGGTCAGGAAGTTATTGATAACAGTGTGGATGAAGCACTGGCCGGCCACGCCAAACGCGTGGAGGTCATCCTCCATGCCGATCAATCGTTGGAGGTTATCGACGACGGGCGCGGGATGCCGGTTGATATCCACCCGGAAGAAGGGGTTCCGGCGGTTGAGCTGATCCTTTGTCGGCTGCACGCGGGCGGGAAGTTTTCTAACAAAAACTACCAGTTCTCCGGCGGCCTGCATGGGGTGGGGATTTCTGTCGTCAACGCCTTGTCTAAGCGCGTGGAAGTCAACGTGCGCCGCGATGGTCAGGTCTACAGCATCGCCTTTGAAAATGGGGAAAAAGTTGAAGACCTGCGCGTCACCGGCACCTGCGGTAAACGCAACACCGGGACCAGCGTCCATTTCTGGCCTGACGAAAGCTTCTTCGATAGCCCGCGTTTCTCCGTCTCGCGGCTAACTCACCTGTTAAAAGCGAAAGCGGTGCTGTGCCCGGGCGTGGAAATTGTTTTCCGCGACCAGGTGAACAACAGCGAGCAGCGCTGGTGCTATGCGGACGGCCTAAATGATTATCTGTGCGAGGCGGTCAACGGCCTGCCGCTGCTGCCGGAAAAACCGTTTGTCGGCAACTTCTCCGGCGAAACGGAAGCGGTGGATTGGGCGCTGCTGTGGCTGCCGGAAGGCGGCGAGCTGCTGACCGAAAGTTACGTCAACCTGATCCCGACTATGCAGGGCGGTACGCACGTTAACGGTCTGCGTCAGGGGTTGCTCGACGCGATGCGCGAGTTTTGCGAATACCGCAATATTCTGCCGCGTGGCGTGAAGCTGTCGGCGGAAGATATCTGGGATCGCTGCGCGTACGTACTGTCGGTGAAGATGCAGGATCCGCAGTTCGCCGGGCAGACGAAAGAACGTCTGTCGTCGCGCCAGTGCGCGGCATTCGTCTCCGGGGTGGTTAAAGACGCCTTCAGCCTGTGGCTGAATCAGAACGTACAGGCGGCGGAGCTGCTGGCGGAAATGGCCATTTCCAGCGCCCAGCGTCGCCTGCGCGCCGCCAAGAAAGTGGTGCGCAAAAAGCTCACCAGCGGCCCGGCGCTGCCGGGAAAGCTGGCGGACTGCACCGCGCAGGACCTGAACCGCACCGAACTGTTCCTCGTCGAAGGGGACTCGGCGGGCGGTTCGGCGAAACAGGCGCGCGACCGTGAATATCAGGCGATTATGCCGCTGAAAGGCAAGATCCTGAACACCTGGGAAGTCTCTTCCGATGAAGTGCTGGCTTCGCAAGAAGTGCACGACATTTCGGTGGCGATTGGTATCGACCCGGATAGCGATGACTTAAGCCAGCTGCGTTACGGTAAAATCTGTATTCTCGCCGATGCCGACTCGGATGGTCTGCACATCGCTACCCTGCTGTGCGCGCTGTTCGTGAAGCATTTCCGTACCCTGGTGAAAGAGGGTCACGTGTACGTCGCGCTGCCGCCGCTGTATCGTATCGACCTGGGTAAAGAGGTTTACTACGCGCTGACGGAAGAAGAAAAAGCCGGCGTGCTGGAGCAGTTGAAGCGTAAGAAGGGTAAGCCGAACGTACAGCGCTTTAAAGGGCTGGGCGAGATGAACCCGATGCAGCTACGTGAAACCACGCTCGACCCGAACACCCGCCGCCTGGTGCAGCTCATCATCACCGATGAAGACGAGCAGCAAACGACCGCGGTGATGGATATGCTGTTGGCCAAGAAGCGTTCTGAAGACCGCCGCAACTGGCTGCAGGAAAAAGGCGATATGGCGGATCTCGAAGCCTAAGCCGACGTCAGCCGCCAGATGCGAAAAAGGGAGCCTCAGGCTCCCTTTTTACTTCTTACTTCTGTCGGGCTTATACGCCAGCCTGCAAAATGCGGATACTGGTTTCCAGCACGTCGCCTTTTACCGCTTCGGCGTAAGCCTTCATGTGCGGCGTTTGCAGATGCGCTTCGAGATGCGCGACGCTTTCCCACTGCTCGACCATTACGATCGAATCCGGGGCGGAGGTCTGGAAACTCACGCCGGCGGCGTGGTCAACCAGCGGCGCGTAGCCGTGGCAGCCTTCTTCCTGCAGTACCACAGGGACAATTTTAGCGAACTGATCCAGTACCGCCTGACGGTGGTGTTGGCCCGGACGAGTACGAATTTCGGCAATCACTGTTAACATGGTTAACTCAACTCCTTCTGTGTGTAGGCTTCTAGTTAACCAAAAATCTCGGCCAGATGCTTGCGATATTCTGCGATGACGTGTGGAACGTCAGGCATTTTAATTACGTCGTTGGCGATAAAGGTCGGCATCGCGCTCATGCCAAGGAACTGATTGGCTTTGTGGAACGGCAGGTAAACGCCATCAACGCCGACGCCGTGGAAGAACTGATCTTTATCGGTGAAGGCTTCCATTGGCGCGTTCCAGGTCAGCGACAGCATATACTGTTTGCCCTGAATCAATCCGCCGGAGCCATATTTTTTGCTGTCATCGGAGCGGGTACGGCCATCGCTGGCGTACAGAGCGCCATGGCCTTCGGTGAAGACGTCATCCATGTACTTTTTCACGGTCCAGGGCGCGCCCATCCACCAGCCCGGCATCTGCCAGATAACCACATCGGCCCACAGGAAATTCTGCACTTCTTCTTTTACATCGTACTCGCTCTCCGCGCGGACGATTTTAACATCATGCCCGACGTCGCGCAGATAACCATCCGCGACCTCGGTCAGGGTGTCGTTCAATTGGCCATTAGAGTGAGCGAATTTTTTCGCCCCGTTGATAATCAGGATGTTGCTCATTTTTTGCCCTCAACCTATTAAATTTGTCAGCAATTTTACCCCGCGAAGCGGGGCAGTAAAATGAGCAAAATGTGCAAAGTCTTTTGCATTTTTGGCAATAATGTGGCTACCAGTAAACGCGCGCCTCGAAGCCGCCGTCGCGCGCGTTAGCAAAATCAACCCGCATGCCGTGCAGTGCGGCGATGCGGCGAACGATCGATAAGCCTAATCCGCTGCCGGGGGCATCCTGGCCCGGCGGGCGATAAAAACGCTCGCCAATGCGCGCCAGCGCTTGCGGGCTAATGCCTGGACCATTGTCGCGAACCCGGAATTCGCGGGCGGAAAGCGTAATATCCACCCGGCTACCGCGCGGGCTATAGCGCACGGCATTATCCAGCAGATTGCGTACCAGCAGGCTGAGCAGCAGCGGCTGGCCGGTGCAGACGATATGGTTGGCACTCAGATGCAGGCGTAGCTCAATGGCGGACTGCTGCGCATGGTGATACATCTCCATTACTGCCGATTGCAACAGGTCGTCGATGGCGACCGGCTGCACGTCATCCAGTTGCGCAAGGGAATCCAGCCGCGACAGCGTAAGTAATTGATCGACCAGCCGAGTGGCGCGGTCGATGCCCTGATGTAATTGCGCCAACGCTTTATCCCGACCTTCGGGATCGTCCATTGAAAGCTGGGCGACTTCGGTTTGCACCTTCAGCGCCGCCAGCGGGCTGCGCAACTCATGGGCGGCATCAGAGGTAAAGCGACGCTCGCGTAGCATGGTTTCGTGGGTACGGCTGAATAGCTGATTCAGGGCATCGACCAGCGGGCGAACTTCTGAAGGGATTTTGTCGTCCGACAGACGTTCCGCCGAATCCGGCGCGCGCTGGCGCAGGGTTCGAGCCAGTTTCTTCAATGGCGCCAGCTCACGGCTTAATAGCACGATGAGCAGCACGAACATCAGCGGTAGCGCGACCAGCCACGGCGTGAGCTGCGAGGTAACGATATCCATCGCCATTTCCCGGCGATAATCCCACTCCTGGCCGACGGCGATACGATGACGGCCGTCAGCGGTGGTCAGCCACAGAAAACGCCATTCGTCGTCATCGCCGCGCAGGTAGCCATCGCTGAAGCCTTCGCGTTGCGAACCCCATTGAATATCTTCGCCGTTTTCGCCATCGTTAAGTACCATTTTTCCGTCGCGGGTGAAGATAGCGAAGGCCAGCGCGTCATCATCAAGATGGCCGTGTTTAACTTTTTTCTTTTCGCGGATCTGCGCCGGCCGCGCCTGCAGCTCATCGACATTCATGGCGCTCAGGCGGCGGGCGAAGAGCAGTTGTTGGGTATCAAACAGCTTATCCAGCTTTTCGCTGGTCTGCTGCCAGGCGATCACGCTGGCAATCCCCCAGGCGGCGCTGGTGAGCAGGACAAACAGCAGCGTCAGGCGCAGGCGCAGGCTCAGACGGGCGAGTCGTTTCATGCGTCACCCAGGGTATAGCCGATGCCGTGCACGGTGCGGATAAAACCGCTGCCGAGTTTGCGCCGCAGATGATGAACGTGAACTTCCACGGCGTTGCTGGAGACCTCGTCGTCCCAGTTATAAAGCTTTTCCTCGATAAGCTTACGCGGCAATACGCGCCCCGCGTTGCGCATAAGCAGTTCCAGCAGGGCGAACTCCTTCGGCTTTAGCGCCAGGCTTTCGCCATCAAGGCTGGCGGTTAAGCGGTTCGGGTCGAGGGTCACCTTACCGTGGCGTAGCTCGCTGCTGCTCTGGCCGTGAGCGCGGCGGATCAGCGCCTCGAGACGCGCCGCTACCTCAATCAGGGCGAAGGGTTTACACAGATAGTCATCGGCGCCAAGCTGTAGCCCTTCGACCCGCTGGCTCAGCGCGTCGCGGGCGGTGAGGATCAGTACGGGTTCATTACGACCTTTATCGCGCCATTCGCGCAGAATATCGAGACCATCAATGCCGGGGAGAGTCAGGTCAAGTATCGCGGCGTCGTAAGGGGCGCTATACAGGGCGTTTTTGCCCTCCTGGCCTGCGGTGAACCAGTCGATGCTGAAGCCCATTTTGCTCAGCCCGGCTTTGATGCCGTCGCCGATCAGTTTGTCATCTTCCACCAATAATATGCGCATGTTTCCCTCCGACGATCCCGTTTCTTTGCGCAGTAAACCGCGTTGATGCAGGGGATGTACAGCATTAAAATTTCTTTTTTCCGCTTAAGAAGTCGTTAAGTTTTGTCAGGCGTAATAGGAGCCATACCAACACATAAGGGAGATTATAAAATGAAAAAAATTGCTGCGATGACCGCGATTATTGCTTTGGTTTCCATGCCGGTACTGGCCGCCGGGCAGGGTGGATTCACCGGACCGTCTACTACCACTACCTCGCAGGCCGGCGGCTTCACCGGGCCGAGCGGCGCGGTGACCACCGTGGCGAACGCCAAGTCGCTGCGCGATGACACCTGGGTGACCCTGCGCGGTAAAATCGTCGAGCGCATCTCTGATGATCTGTATAAATTCCAGGATGCCTCCGGCGTGGTGAACGTCGATATCGACCACAAGCGCTGGAACGGCGTGACCGTCGGCCCGCAGGATACGGTAGAAATTCAGGGTGAAGTCGATAAAGACTGGAACTCGGTAGAGATTGACGTGAAGCAGATCCGTAAAATCGCGCCATAACGCCCGCGCCGGAGAGTGCGCAAGATCGGTCAGGAATCGCTATCCTCGCTCTGGCAGAGTGTGTCGCGTGGAGGAGACGATGAACGATATTAAGGCCAGCCCGGCGTACGTCGGGCGTTTTCAGCGAGTCTGTTTGTACATTGAGAACCATCTTGATGAGCCGCTAACGCTGGAGGCGCTGAGCGCGATTGCGTATAGCTCGCCTTACCATTTTCACCGGCAATTTAGCGCGTATACCGGCGTTCCGCTGTACCGGTATATTCAGTGGTTACGCCTGCGGCGCGCCTGCTGGCGCCTGGCCTTCAACCCGCAGGATAAAATCATCGATATTGCCCTTGATGCCGGATTTCAAAATTCGGAGTCGTTCAGTCGCGCCTTCCGTACCGCGTTTGATCAAAGCCCGACTCAGTTCCGTCAGCGACCGGATTGGGCCGAGTGGCATCGACGCGTACCGAAACATACGCTACAGGAGCAAACTTCGATGGACGTAAACATCATTCAATTTCCAGCCACAAGGATCGCCGTATTGCAACATCGCGGGAGCCCGGACCTGGTCAACGCCACCGCCGCGCGTTTTATCGCATGGCGCAAAACGAGCGGGCTGTCGCCAGTCGCCACCAGCGAAACCTGGGGCATTGCCTGGGACGATCCGCAAACAACGCCAGGCGACGCGTTTCGTTTTGATATCTGCGGCACCGTTGAGCGACCGATTCGCGAAAACGCGTTTGGCGTGATTAACGGCGAGATCCCGGCAGGCCGTTGCGCAGTGGCCCGCCATCACGGTTCGCTGGACACGCTGGCGCAAAGCGTTTGGTTTCTCTATCGCGACTGGCTGCCCGCCTCCGGGGAGACGCTAAGGGATTTTCCGGTGTACTTCCGCTACCTCAATTTTGTGCATGAAGTTGGCGAGCATGAACTCCGCACCGATATTTATTTACCGTTAGCCTGATTGATATCCTCATCCTCTTTAACCGATCTCACTTCCTGTGACTCAGGGCGTGAGATCGGGTATTATCGCGGGTAGTTTTGCCGCCGCAATGGCCGCGTCCCAGATTGAGGATCCACGATTAATGAGCGATATGGCAGAGCGCCTCGCGCTACATGAATTCACGGAAAATGCCTACCTGAACTACTCCATGTACGTCATCATGGACAGGGCATTACCGTTTATTGGCGATGGCTTAAAGCCGGTTCAGCGCCGCATTGTCTATGCAATGTCCGAGCTGGGCCTGAACGCCAGCGCCAAGTTCAAAAAATCCGCCCGCACCGTCGGCGACGTGTTGGGTAAATATCACCCGCACGGCGACAGCGCCTGTTATGAAGCGATGGTGCTGATGGCGCAGCCGTTCTCTTACCGCTACCCGCTGGTAGACGGGCAGGGGAACTGGGGCGCGCCGGACGATCCGAAATCCTTCGCGGCGATGCGTTACACCGAATCCCGCCTGTCGAAATACGCCGAACTGCTGCTCAGCGAACTGGGTCAGGGCACCGTCGATTGGGTGCCGAACTTTGACGGTACGCTGCAGGAGCCAAAAATGCTGCCGGCGCGTCTGCCGAACATCCTGCTGAACGGTACCACCGGCATTGCGGTCGGTATGGCTACCGATATTCCGCCGCACAACCTGCGTGAAGTGGCGCAGGCGGCGATTACGCTGCTGGAAAAACCGAAAACCACGCTCGATGAGCTGCTGGATATCGTGCAGGGGCCGGACTACCCGACCGAAGCGGAAATCATTACCCCGCGCGCGGAAATTCGCAAAATCTACCAGAACGGCCGCGGTTCGGTGCGCATGCGCGCCGTGTGGACGAAAGAAGACGGCGCGGTGGTGATTAGCGCGCTGCCGCATCAGGTGTCCGGCGCGCGCGTGCTGGAACAGATCGCCGCGCAGATGCGTAACAAAAAGCTGCCGATGGTTGATGATCTACGTGATGAATCGGATCATGAAAACCCGACCCGTCTGGTGATCGTGCCGCGTTCCAACCGCGTGGATATGGAGCAGGTGATGAACCACCTGTTCGCCACCACCGATCTGGAAAAGAGCTACCGCATCAACCTCAACATGATCGGCCTGGACAATCGTCCGGCGGTGAAAAACCTGCTTGAAATCCTGACGGAGTGGTTGACCTTCCGTCGTGATACCGTGCGTAACCGTCTGAACTACCGTCTGGAAAAAGTCCTCAAGCGCCTGCACATCCTCGAAGGTTTGCTGGTCGCGTTCCTCAACATTGATGAAGTGATTGAGATAATCCGCCACGAAGATGAACCGAAGCCGGCGCTGATTGCCCGCTTCGGCATCAGCGAAACCCAGGCGGAAGCGATTCTGGAATTAAAACTGCGTCATCTCGCCAGGCTGGAAGAGATGAAGATCCGCGGCGAGCAGAGCGAGCTGGAAAAAGAGCGCGATCAGCTGCAGGCGATTCTGGCCTCCGAACGCAAGATGAATAACCTGCTGAAGAAAGAGCTGCAGGCCGATGCCGATACCTTTGGCGACGATCGCCGTTCGCCGCTGCGCGAGCGCGAAGAAGCGAAGGCGATGAGCGAGCACGATATGCTGCCGTCCGAGCCGGTCACTATCGTTCTGTCGCAGATGGGTTGGGTGCGTAGCGCCAAAGGCCACGATATCGACGCGCAGGGACTGAGCTACAAAGCCGGTGATAGCTGGAAAGCGTCGGTGAAAGGCAAGAGCAACCAGCCGGTGGTGTTTATTGATACCACCGGGCGCAGCTACGCCATCGACCCGATTACGCTGCCTTCTGCCCGCGGCCAGGGCGAGCCGGTCACCGGTAAAGTGACGCTGCCGCCGGGCGCCAGCGTAGAACATATGCTGATGGAGTCAGACGATCAGAGGCTGCTGATGGCCTCCGATGCCGGCTACGGTTTCGTCTGTACCTTCAACGACCTGGTGGCGCGCAACCGCGCCGGTAAGGCGCTGATTACGCTGCCGGAGAACGCGCATGTGATGCCGCCGCTGGTCATTGAAGACGATGCCGATATGCTGTTGGCGATTACCCATGCCGGGCGCATGCTGATGTTCCCGGTGAGCGATCTGCCGCAGCTGTCGAAAGGCAAAGGCAACAAGATTATCAACATTCCGTCGGCGGAAGCCGCCTCCGGCCAGGATGGTCTGGCGCACCTGTTTGTCCTGCCGCCGCAGAGCACGCTAACTATCCACGTCGGCAAGCGTAAGATCAAACTGCGTCCGGAAGAGCTGCAAAAAGTCACCGGCGAGCGCGGCCGTCGCGGTTCGCTGATGCGCGGCCTGCAGAAAATCGACCGCGTGGAGATCGACTCCCCGCGCCGCGCCTCAGCTGGCGACAGCGAAGAGTAAGATCCGCATCCTTCACCCGGCTGGAGGATGCGAAAATTTGCCGCAAAATCGTTGTTTATTCAGGCATTGCGATTAACATGTCCTCCAGGGGCGGAGATTTTCCGCCCCGCGTTGAGAGGGCAGCGGTGTCCTGAGCCTGTGATTCAACGGGTATAACGCTAAGCGGTTTGGGTTTCAGAGGAAGCTATGTTATTTATTTTTCGACTAATTTTTGTTGTCATTTATTGCATCGTCGTGTGCATATTTGGCAGTCTTTACTGCTTGTTCAGCCCGCGCAACCCTAAGCACGTCGCGACGTTTGGTCATCTGTTTGGCCGCCTGTCCCCGGTATTTGGCCTGAAAGTCGAACTGCGTAAGCCTGCGGACGCGGAAAGCTACGGCAATGCGATCTACATCGCTAACCACCAGAACAACTATGATATGGTGACAGCGTCGAACATCGTGCAGCCGCCGACGGTTACCGTGGGTAAAAAAAGCCTGTTATGGATACCGTTCTTTGGCCAGCTTTACTGGCTGACGGGCAACCTGCTGATTGACCGCAATAACCGAACCAAAGCGCACGGCACTATTGCCGAAGTGGTGAATGCGTTTAAAAAGCGTAAAATTTCGTTCTGGATGTTCCCGGAAGGGACCCGCAGCCGCGGCCGCGGTCTGCTGCCCTTTAAAACCGGCGCGTTCCACGCGGCCATCGCCGCTGGCGTACCGATTATTCCAGTATGCGTGTCGAATACATCGAACAAAATTAAACTCAATCGCTGGAACAATGGTCTGGTGATTGTCGAGATGCTGCCGCCGGTCGATACCAGTCAGTTTGGTAAAGATAACGTGCGCGCGCTGGCGACACACTGCCGCGAGATGATGTCCGCTAAAATCGCCGAGCTGGATAAAGAAGTGGCCGAGCGCGAAGCGGCTGGAAAGAAATAATACAGGAAACGCCGCGAACGCGAGCGTATTGCTGGCGGGAAACGAATTCCCTTTTTGCATTGTCAGTATTTCATGGAGTTAATATGTCACTCAGTCGGCGTCAGTTTATTAAGGCTTCAGGTGTAGCGCTGTGCGCGGGCGCCGCGCCGCTGAAGGCTCATGCCGCCGGCCAGCAGCCGGTGCTCCCCATTCCGCCTCTGCTGGAATCCCGTCGCGGTCAACCGCTGTTTATGACCCTGCAACGTTCTCACTGGTCATTCACCCAGGGAACGCGCGCGCCGGTATGGGGCATCAATGGCCGCTACCTGGGGCCGACCATCCGCGTCTGGAATGGTGATGACGTCAAACTTATCTACAGTAACCGCCTGACCGAAAATGTTGCCATGACGATTCGCGGCCTGCAGGTGCCGGGGCCGCTGATTGGCGGCGCGGCGCGCATGATGTCGCCGAATGCGGATTGGGCGCCGGTATTGCCGATTCGCCAGAGTGCGGCCACTTTGTGGTATCAGGCGAATACCCCGAACCGGATGGCGAAACAGGTTTACAACGGCCTGGCGGGAATGTGGCTGGTAGAAGACGAGGTCAGCAAAAACCTGCCGATCCCGAACCACTACGGCGTTGATGACTTCCCGGTGATTATTCAGGATAAGCGGCTGGATAACTTCGGCACTCCGGAATATAGCGAACCGGGCAGCGGTGGTTTCGTGGGCGATACCCTGTTGGTCAACGGCGCGCAGGGGCCTTATGTCGAAGTCTCTCGCGGCTGGGTACGACTGCGTCTGCTGAACGCGTCTAACTCGCGCCGCTATCAGCTGCAGATGAGCGATGGCCGCCTGCTGCACGTTATCTCAGGCGATCAGGGCTTCCTGCCGGCGCCGGTCTCACTTAAGCAATTGTCGCTGGCCCCCGGCGAGCGGCGTGAAATTCTGGTCGATATGACCAACGGCGATGAAGTGTCGATTACCTGCGGCGAAGCGGCGAGCATTGTCGACCGTATCCGCGGTTTCTTCGAGCCGTCGAGCATTTTGATCTCCACGCTGGTGCTGACGCTGCGTCCGACCGGGCTGCTGCCGCTGGTTACCGATAGCCTGCCGGTGCGCCTGCTGCCGACCGAGCTGCTCTCCGGTACGCCGCTGCGCAGCCGTGATATTACTCTTGGCGACGACCCAGGCATCAATGGCCAACTGTGGGATCCGCAGCGCATTGATATCACCGCTCAGCAGGGAACGTGGGAGCGCTGGACCGTGCGCGCCGACCGCCCGCAGTCGTTCCATATTGAAGGCGTGATGTTCCAGGTCCGTAACGTCAACGGGACCATGCCGTTCCCGGAAGATCGGGGCTGGAAAGATACGGTGTGGATTGATGGGCAGGTGGAACTGCTGGTGTATTATAACCAGCCTTCCTGGCCGCACTTCCCGTTCCAGTACCTGAGCCAGACGCTGGAGCTCGCCGACCGCGGCTCGATTGGCCAGATCCTGGTGAATCCGGCGCCGTAATATCCGCAACCCTGGCCGCAACCCGGTCAGGGTTTGAGAAAATCCTCCTTCATTTCCACTATCATTCCGGCTTATAATCCACGCCCTTTTGGTTATTTTTTTATCATTTTCCCCGGAAGCAATATGAGCGCAATATCCCTGATCCAACCGGATCGTGACCTATTTTCCTGGCCGCAATACTGGGCTGCCTGTTTTGGCCCTGCGCCATTTTTACCAATGTCGCGTGAAGAGATGGATCAACTTGGCTGGGATAGCTGCGACATTATTCTGGTGACCGGCGACGCCTACGTCGACCATCCAAGTTTCGGCATGGCTATCTGCGGCCGTATGCTGGAAGCGCAGGGATTCCGCGTAGGGATCATCTCCCAGCCGGACTGGAACAGCAAAGAAGACTTCATGCGCCTGGGTAAGCCGAATCTGTTCTTCGGCGTCACTGCGGGCAATATGGACTCAATGATCAACCGCTATACCGCCGACCGTAAGCTGCGCCATGACGACGCCTATACCGCCGGCAACGTCGCGGGTAAGCGCCCGGACCGCGCGACGCTGGTCTATACCCAGCGCTGTAAAGAGGCGTGGAAAGACGTGCCGGTGATCCTCGGCGGTATTGAAGCCAGCCTGCGCCGTACCGCGCACTACGATTATTGGTCCGATACCGTACGCCGCTCAGTGCTGGTGGATTCGAAAGCCGATATGCTGATGTTCGGCAATGGCGAGCGCCCGCTGGTAGAAGTGGCGCATCGTCTGGCGATGGGCGAGGCCATCGGTGATATTCGCGATGTGCGTAATACCGCGATCATGGTAAAAGAAGCGTTGCCGGGCTGGAGCGGCGTTGACTCCACGCGTCTGGATACGCCGGGCAAAATCGACCCGATTCCGCATCCGTACGGTGAAGACCTACCGTGCGCCGATAACAAACCCGTGCCCCCGAAAAAAGCCGAGGCCAAAGCCGTTGTCGTGCAGCCGCCGCGGCCAAAACCGTGGGAAAAAACCTACGTGTTGCTGCCATCCTTCGAGAAGGTCAAAGGCGACAAAGTGCTCTATGCCCACGCGTCGCGCATTCTGCACCATGAAACCAACCCCGGCTGCGCCCGTGCGCTAATGCAAAAGCACGGCGAGCGTTATATCTGGGTTAACCCGCCGGCGATCCCGCTGTCGACTGAAGAGATGGACAGCGTCTTTGCGTTACCGTACAAGCGTGTGCCGCATCCTTCTTATGGCGATGCGCGTATCCCGGCCTACGAGATGATTCGCTTCTCCATTAACATTATGCGCGGCTGTTTCGGCGGCTGTTCTTTCTGCTCGATCACCGAACACGAAGGGCGCATCATCCAGAGCCGATCCGAAGATTCGATCATTAATGAAATCGAAGCGATTCGCGACACGGTCCCCGGCTTTACCGGCATTATTTCCGATCTTGGCGGCCCAACCGCCAATATGTATATGCTGCGCTGCAAATCCCCACGCGCCGAGCAGACCTGCCGCCGTCTCTCCTGCGTCTACCCGGATATCTGCCCGCACATGGACACCAACCATGAGCCGACGATTAATCTGTACCGCCGCGCTCGTGACCTGAAAGGCATTAAGAAAATCCTTATCGCATCGGGTGTGCGTTACGACATCGCCGTAGAGGATCCACGCTATATCAAAGAGCTGGCGACCCACCACGTCGGTGGCTATCTGAAGATCGCTCCGGAGCATACCGAAGAGGGGCCGCTGTCGAAGATGATGAAGCCGGGCATGGGCAGCTATGACCGCTTTAAAGAATTGTTTGATACCTATTCGAAGCAGGCGGGTAAAGAACAGTACCTGATCCCGTACTTTATTTCCGCCCACCCCGGGACGCGCGATGAAGATATGGTGAATCTGGCGCTGTGGCTGAAGCGTCATCGCTTCCGTCTCGACCAGGTACAGAACTTCTATCCGTCGCCGCTGGCGAACTCAACCACCATGTATTACACCGGCAAGAACCCGCTGGGTAAAATCGGCTATAAGAGCGAGGACGTGGTGGTGCCGAAGGGCGATAAACAGCGCCGTCTGCATAAAGCGCTGCTGCGCTATCACGATCCGGCAAACTGGCCGCTGATCCGTCAGGCGCTGGAAGCGATGGGTAAAAAGCATCTGATTGGTTCACGCCGTGACTGCCTGGTGCCGGCGCCGACGCTGGACGAGATGCGTGAAGCGCGTCGCCAGAACCGTCATACCCGTCCGGCGCTGACGAAGCATACGCCGGTTGCGCATCAGCGCCAGACGCCAGCCGCCTCGGGGGCGAAAAAGCGTATCAAGCCGAAGACGGCGTCCCGCTAAGCCGCTTCCCCGGCGGTTCCGATCGCCGGGGGAAAGCCTGTCACACAAGGAGAGAGAACGATAATGACGCCGGTAATCCTGTCACGACAGCAGCTGGATAGGTTGTGGGAGATAGACCGCAGCGAAATTATCGACACCCTTTATAAGCTCGATAATGGCCAACTCCAGGCGTACCCGCAGTATTATGATGTGCGAGGTTGGGATCCTCACGATCGACAGATTTATACGCCTATTCACGAGGCCTGCTACGATCGCGGCGGTATATTTTTCGCCTTTTTCGAGCAGAATAAAATTATTGCCGCGGCGGCGATGGATACTTTGCCAAGGGGTGAAAAGGGCGATCTGCGCCAACTGTTATTCTTTTATGTGGGCGCGGCGCAGCGCGGCCAGGGATGGGGGCGACGTCTGTTTGACTATGCGCTGCAGCAGCTTCCTGCTCTTGGCGCATCCGGCCTGTATATTTCGTCCATCCCCAACAAAAGCACCGTTGATTTTTATCTCTCACAGGGCTGTCGTTTAATTGATAAGCCCGACCCGGAGCTGTTTGCTCTGGAGCCTGAGGATATTCATTTAATTTGCGAAAGCCTTTAGCGCCGCGCGGCGCTAAAGGCAAAAGTTAAGGGGATTAACCGCCGAACTGATCCGGGTCGGGGCCGAGACGTTTGCCCTGGTCCAGCTTAGCGATTTCACTAAGTTCGTCTTTGTCGAGACGGAAGTCCCAGACGTCAAAGTTTTCCGCAATACGTGATGGCGTGACGGATTTCGGGATCACCACCAGTCCGCTGTCGAGATGCCAGCGAATGACGATTTGCGCTGGCGTTTTGCCGTATTTATCCGCCAGATGGTGAATAATTTTCTGCTCGAAGACCCCTTTGCCGCCTTGCGCTAATGGGCTCCAGGATTCGGTCTGGATTTTGTGGGTGGCGTTCCATGCATGCAGTTGACGCTGCTGCATTAACGGGTGGAGCTCAATCTGGTTGATCACCGGAGCGACGCCGGTTTCATCAATCAGCTTTTGCAGATGTGGCACCTGGAAATTACATACCCCAATGCTTTTTGCCAGCCCTTGCTGCTGCAATTCGATCAGCGCCTGCCAGGCTTCGACGTAATGGCCTATCGCTGGCACCGGCCAGTGAATTAAATAGAGATCCACATAGTCCAGTTTCAGCTTGCTCAGGCTCTCTTTTAGCGCTTCATGCGGCCGTTTTTGATCGTCGTTCCACAGTTTGGTAGTGATGAAGAGCTCATCGCGATTGACGCCCGCGCTGCTTAACGCGTTGCCGACGCCAGCCTCATTTTGGTACGCGGCGGCGGTGTCAAAAGAACGATAACCGACTTCCAGCGCCTTATGAATGGCGGAGACGACTTCCTCGTTGCCTGCTTTCCACACGCCGAGACCCAACTGCGGCATCAGGTTGCCGTCGTGTAGTTTTATAACGGTTGGATGTGTCATGCCTTCCTCCTGTTAATGAACTCAGCGTGAAAAATCCGCCGAGGGGTAGCATTAAGTCTGGACGAAATAGCTAAAAACGGTAGTAAAAACACCTCTCCCCGGCGTTTGTTTAACGTAAGGAGAGGTGAATCAGGTGGGGAGAACTTAGCGGGCAGCCTCGTAAATACGGCGGCTGACGTCCAGAGTGATATCCTGATTTTCGCCAAGTTTAGTCATGCCGTGCTCTTCCAGTTTCGCCAGCAGCGCCGGGATGGAGCTACCGTCGAGACCGTAATCGGAAAGGCGAGTCGGCACGCCCATCTGCTCGAAGAAACTCCGGGTTGCGGCGATAGCGGCATCGATACGTTGCTCTTCGGAACCTTCGGTAATATTCCACACGCGCTCGGCGTACTGCAGCAGCTTAGCGCGCTTGGTATCGCGTTTCTCATTCCACAGCGCCGGCAGCACGATAGCCAGCGTCTGAGCGTGATCCAGGCCGTGCATCGCCGTCAGTTCGTGGCCGAGCATATGCGTCGCCCAGTCCTGAGGGACGCCTGCGCCAATGAGGCCGTTCAATGCCTGCGTCGCCGCCCACATAATGTTGGCGCGCACGTTGTAGTTCTCCGGCTCCTGCAGCGCTTTCGGGCCATCTTCCACCAGCGTTAGCAGAATGCCCTCCGCGAAACGGTCCTGAATTTTACCATCAACCGGGTAGGTCACGTACTGCTCAACGGTATGGACGAAAGCGTCAACGACGCCGTTAGCGACCTGGTGTGGCGGCAGGGTGTAGGTATAAACAGGATCGAGGATCGCAAAGACCGGCTGAACGTGTTCGGACATAAACGCGCGTTTATCGCCGGTGGTTTTACGCGAGATAACCGCGCCTTTATTTGATTCGGAACCGGTCGCCGGCAGGGTCAATACTGAGCCCATCGGAATAGCGCGGGTAATCTTGCTGCCGTAGGTTTCCAGAATTTCCCACGGATCGATATTCGCGTCATAGTGCGCGGCCGCGGCGATAAATTTGGTGCCGTCGAGCACCGAACCGCCGCCAACCGCCAGCAGGAAGGTCACGTTCTTTTCACGAGCGATTTTCACCGCGTTCATCAGCGTTTCGTAAGACGGGTTTGGCTCAATTCCGCCGAACTCCAGCACGTCAAAGCCAGCCAGCGCGCTCAGTACCTGGTCCAGTACGCCGGTTTTCTTCACGCTACCGCCGCCGTAAGTCACCAGCACGCGAGCGCCGGCTGGGATTTGTTCGCGCAGGTCGGCGATGGCGCCTTTGCCGAACAGAATGCGGGTTGGGGTATGTAAATTGAAGTTATTCATGGCTGGTGCCCTCATAAAGATGAAACTCCCGGCAGAAAGGACGACTCTCTACCCGATGGCGGCTATTGTGTTCCTGCGACCGTTTCCTCTCAATGCACATTCCTGCCATTGTCTTGCCCATTTCTCCATTGGGCTGGAGAAAAAGAAGGAAACTACGCACAATAAGCTTGTAGAAAAGTCGTCGGAGAAGCAGCGAAAATGAACCGTGCCGAGATATGCCAGCTATTAACAGATAAAGTTAACAAGCTGAAAGATAAGCAAGAAATGCTAAGTGAACTGTTGCCGGATATCCGTCTGCTGTACGGGACGCAGCCGGGCACCCGTACGCCGGTGATGTACCAGCCGGGGATCGTTTTTCTCTTTTCCGGCCATAAAATTGGCTATATCAATGAACGAACTTTCCGTTATGACACCAACGAATATTTATTGTTAACCGTCCCGCTGCCGTTCGAATGCGAAACCTTCGCGACCCCGGAAGTGCCGCTGGCGGGAATGCGGTTGAATGTCGATATTTTGCAGTTGCAGGAGCTGCTGATGGATATCGGCGAAGATGAGCTTTTTCAGCCGTCGGTCGCCTCCAGCGGGATCAACTCGGCGGTGTTATCAGAAGAGATCCTCTGCGCGGCGGAACGCCTGTTAGACGTGATGGAGCGGCCGCTGGACGCGCGCATTCTCGGCAAACAGATTATCCGCGAGATCCTTTATCACGTCCTGATTGGCCCCTGCGGCGGCGCGCTGCTGGCGCTGGTCAGCCGACAGACGCACTTTAGCCTGATTAGCCGCGTTCTGAAGCGTATTGAAAGCCAGTACACCGAAAACCTTAGCGTTGACCAACTGGCAGCGGAAGCGAATATGAGCGTCTCGGCGTTTCACCATAATTTTAAATCGGTCACCAGCACCTCGCCGCTGCAGTATTTGAAGACCTATCGTCTGCATAAGGCCAGAATGCTGATGATCCATGACGGCATGAAAGCCAGCGCGGCGGCGATGCGCGTCGGCTACGAAAGCGCCTCGCAGTTTAGCCGCGAGTTTAAACGCTATTTCGGTATTACGCCGGGTGAAGATGCCGCGCGTATTCGCACGATGCAGGGGATTTGATAAGGATGCGGCGCCTGTAGCCCCGGTAAACGGTAGCGCTACCGGGGATTTTGAGGCCATCCGGGGCGAGTGAATCAGGCGCTGCAGTATTTCTTCTTGATAACCACAATAACCGTACCAACGAGGCCGGTTACCAGCAGGGCGATCGGCAGCACCATCAGGCAGGTCATGACCTGGTCTTCGTGGTTTTTCACGAACGGGATCATGCTCAGCGCATAGCCAAGACCGGTGACGACACCAACCCACAGCAGGCCGCTCAGCCAGTTAAAGAACTGGAAACGACGATTCGGCAGGCCGGAAATGCCCGCCATGGTTGGCAGCAGAGTGCGGACAAACGCCAAAAAGCGCCCGGCCAGCAGCGCCAGCAGGCCGTGTTTATCAAACATGTTGGTGGCGCGCTGGTGATATTTGTGCGGCAGATGCGACAGCCAGCCTTTCACCATATTGGTATTACCCAGCCAGCGCCCCTGTAAATAGCTCAGCCAGCAGCCGAGGCTGGCGGCGGCGGTTAGGATGGCGAGAGTGGGGACAAAATCCATGACGCCTTTAGCGATTAGCGCGCCGGCGAGCAGCAACAGGCTATCGCCCGGTAAAAACGAAGCCGGCAGCAGCCCGTTTTCCAGAAACAGGGTCGCGAACATGACCAGATATACAAAACCCACAACGTGAGGGTTTGCCAATGCGGCAAAATCATGTTGCCACAACGCGGCGACAATCTCTTGAATGACAACCATGGACTTTCCTAAGTGGTACCGTTTTTCGACTAGTGTACTCCTGAAGCGGCCCGAGCACCTTGATCTCGGGCGCAACAAAAGCGGCCGCTTTTCTGAAAGCGTCCGCTTTTGTTGCCACTTCCTGTCACTTTACACGATACGCGCGAAGCCTGCCGTTAAATCCGCCAGCAGATCGTCAACATTTTCTAAACCTATGTGCAGTCGAATAAGGGTACCGCTGAAATCCACTTCCGCCTCGGGGCGGATGGCCGCGATATGTTCCGGCTGGTTGGCGAGGATCAGCGATTCGAACCCGCCCCATGAGTAGGCCATGCTGAACAGACTGAAGTTGTCCAGATAGGCTGCCAGCTCGGCGTCGGTGAGGCGCTTATTGAGAACGAAAGAGAACAGGCCGCTGCTGCCGCTGAAGTCGCGCTTCCAGAATTCGTGGCCCTTGCTGCCCGGCAGCGCCGGATGATTGACCCGCGCCACCTGTGGGTGCTGCGCCAGCCATTCGGCGACGCGCAGACTGCTTTCGTGATGTTGGCGCAGGCGGACGCCAAGCGTGCGTAAACCGCGGCTGGTCATATAGGCGGTGTCGGCATCGACCATCTGGCCCATTAGATAGGCGTTTTCACACAGTTGCTCCCAACAGCGGGCGTTGGCCACTGCGGTGCCGATCATTCCGTCGGAGTGGCCAATTAAATATTTCGTTGCCGCCTGGATAGAGATATCGATACCAAAATCGAGCGCTTTAAACAGCACCCCTGCCGCCCAGGTGTTATCGATCATGATAATAGCTTCCGGCGCGACGCGGCGCACGGCGGCGACGATGGCCGGCACATCATGCACTTCCATGGTGATCGAGCCGGGGGATTCGAGGAACACCACTTTGGTATTGGGTTGAATCAGATTGGCGATATCCGCGCCGATGAGCGGATCGAACCAGCCGGTGGTCACCCCGAGCTTTGCGAGGATCTTAGTGCAGAAGTCCTGGCTGGGTTCATAGGCGGTGTTGGTCATTAACACGTGGTCGCCCTGTTCGACGAAGGCCAGAATCGTGTTGGCGACCGCGGCCGCGCCGCAGGGGAAGAGGGCACAGCCGGCGCCGCCTTCCAGTTCGCACATGGCTTCCTGCAGCGAAAAGTGGGTCAGCGTGCCGCGGCGGCCATAAAACAGCTCGCCTTTGGCGCGGTTACGGGTGGCGTGTTTTTTAGCCTCGACGGTATCGAACACCAGCGATGAGGCGCGCTGGATGACGCTATTCACCGAACCCTGAGTATATTTTTTGCGGCGCCCGGCGTTGACCAGCGCGGTATCAAGATGTTTATCAGCCATGTTCTGCAAACCTGTTTTTATACGTCTGGACGTCTAAACTACCATGAATCCCGGTTTGTGTACCGGGTCGTAAACGATACAGGCAAAAATTTTCCCGAAACCGGCGTCAGCCGCTTTTTTACTGCGTAAGCGCAAAGAAAATAAACGTGATTTGCTGCACAGTGTAAATACTAATGAGAACCACTATCAATTCGATGCCGTTTTGATATTATTATGCTCAGTTTTTGTGATTGATGTCCTGGAGAAACAGTGTGGGTAATAATTTGATGCAGGCGGATCTCTCCGTTTGGGGTATGTATCATCACGCCGATATTGTCGTTAAGGTTGTGATGATTGGCTTGATTCTGGCTTCGGTAGTCACCTGGGCTATCTTCTTCGGCAAGGGCGCCGAAATGTTGTCCAGCAAGCGTCGCCTCAAGCGTGAGCAGCAGCAGCTCAGCGAAGCGCGTTCTCTCGATCAGGCTAACACTATCGCGAATGGATTCCATGCTAAAAGCCTGACCACTCAGCTGATTAACGAAGCCAATAATGAGCTGGAACTGTCGGCAGGCGTGGATGATAACGAAGGTATTAAAGAACGTACCGGTTTCCGCCTTGAGCGTCGTGTGGCGCAGGTTGGCCGCTATATGGGCCGCGGTAACGGTTATCTGGCGACTATCGGCGCTATTTCCCCGTTCGTCGGCCTGTTCGGTACCGTCTGGGGCATCATGAACAGCTTTATCGGTATCGCGCAAACGCAGACCACTAACCTCGCGGTTGTCGCGCCGGGTATCGCGGAAGCGCTGCTGGCAACGGCGATTGGCCTGTTTGCCGCGATTCCGGCGGTGGTTATCTATAACGTCTTCGCCCGCATGATTGCCAGTTACAAAGCGTCTCTTGGCGACGTGGCCGCGCAGATTATGTTGCTGCAAAGTCGCGATCTCGACCTGAACGCCAGTGGTTCTCAGCCGCTGCGTCCGGCGCAGAAATTACGGGTAGGTTGATCCGCTATGGCAATGCATTTTAACGAAAACCTCGATGATAATGGCGAAATGCACGACATTAACGTGACGCCGTTTATCGACGTCATGTTGGTGCTGTTGATTATCTTTATGGTGGCGGCGCCGCTGGCTACCGTGGACGTCAAAGTCAATCTGCCTGCTTCATCCAGCCAGCCGCAGCCGCGTCCGGAAAAACCGATTTATCTGTCGGTGAAAGCCGACAAATCGATGTTCCTCGGCAACGATCCGGTGACTGAAGAGAGCGTGATTGCCTCGCTGGATGCGCTGACTCAGGGCAAGAAAGACACCACCGTCTTCTTCCGCGCTGACAAAACCGTCGACTACGAGACGATGATGAAAGTGATGGATACGCTGCATCAGGCCGGATATCTGAAGATTGGTCTGGTGGGCGAAGAGACCGTCAAAGCGAAGTAATTTTTCCCAGGATATCTCCCGAAAGGCCAACACTGCGTTGGCCTTTTTTATTTCCCCGGCGCCTGCGCATCGTTTTGATATGGGCCAGCTGCGATATAATGGCGGCCATTTTTACAAACTGACAGGACCTTATGGAACGCTTTCTGGAAAACGCTATTTATGCTTCGCGCTGGCTGCTGGCGCCGGTTTATTTCGGCCTCTCGCTGGGGCTTATCGCGCTATCGATAAAATTTTTTCAGGAGATATTCCACATCCTGCCGCATATCTTCAGCGTCAGCGAGTCGGATCTGATTCTGACGCTGCTTTCGCTGGTCGATATGACGCTGGTGGGCGGGCTGCTGGTGATGGTGATGTTTTCCGGTTATGAAAACTTCGTCTCGACGCTGGATATTAACGAAGGCAAAGAGAAGCTCAACTGGCTTGGCAAAATGGATGCGACATCGCTGAAAAACAAGGTGGCGGCGTCGATTGTGGCTATCTCTTCCATTCACCTGCTGCGGGTGTTTATGGATGCGAAGAACGTGCCGGATAATAAGCTGATGTGGTACGTCATTATCCATCTCACCTTTGTGCTATCAGCCTTTGTGATGGGCTATCTCGATCGCCTGACTAAGGTAAAGCACTGATGTGATAAATTACCCGGCAGCTTCGCGCCGCCGGGTAAAGGCATTACGCCTGACGTTTGTCTTCGGTCTGGGTGTCGAAATCGCGGGCGTCATGGCGCTCGTGCAACTGCTCGTCGAGCGGGCCATTGGTGCGGTTAACCATCCGTCCGCGCTTCACCGCCGGGCGATTGCCCACATCCTGCGCCCAGCGCAGCACGTTAACGTAACTGCCGGCATCGAGGAATTCCGCGGCGTTATAGACGTTGCCCAGCACCACGTTGCCGTACCACGGCCAGATCGCCATATCGGCGATGGTGTACTCTTCCCCCGCCACAAAGCGGCCGCGCGCCAGCTGCTTATCCAGCACGTCGAGCTGACGTTTCGCTTCCATGGTAAAGCGGTCGATGGCGTACTCGATTTTTACCGGCGCATAGTTATAGAAGTGGCCAAAGCCGCCGCCGAGGAACGGCGCTGCGCCCTGTAGCCAGAACAGCCAGTTTAGCGTTTCGGTGCGTCCGGCCGGGTCTTTCGGCAGGAAGAAACCAAATTTTTCCGCCAGATAGAGCAGGATACTGCCGGATTCAAATACCCGAGTCGGCGGAGTGGTAGAGTGGTCGCTCAGCGCCGGGATCTTCGAGTTCGGGTTAACTTCCACAAAGCCGCTGGAGAACTGGTCGCCTTCGCCGATACGAATCAGCCAGGCGTCATACTCAGCGCCTGCTACACCCAGCGCCAGCAGCTCTTCCAGCATGATCGTCACTTTCTGCCCATTCGGCGTGCCCAGCGAGTAGAGCTGGAGTGGGTGATTGCCAACGGGCAGCACTTTCTCATGCGTGGCGCCGGAAACCGGACGGTTGATATTGGCGAATGCGCCGCCGTTATTCTGTTTCCATTCCCATACTTTCGGTGGTTGGTAGTGATTGTCGGACATACTGACCTGCCTCTTTAGTAAGGTGTACAAAAATAGTGAGGTGTACAAAAAGTCTAGCAGCTAATCTCAGGCCATAATCCGCGCGGCCCACACGCTGACGTCATCGCCGCTGCCGAGATCGGGCTGCACCAGGCCGTTGACCATAAACGTCGGCGACACATGAATGCCGTTCTGGCGGGCGTATTTACTGTGCCATTTGATCTCGTTTTGCAGCTCCGGACGGGCAAACGCCGCCGCCAGCGACACGTGGCTGTAGCGTTCAAGGCGTTCGATAATTTGCTGCGGGGTGGTATTCATGTTCGGCCCGCTGCAGTGGTCGGTGAATTCAAACTCTTCACGATGATCGGCGACCGCCTGCAGGACTTTGTGCGCCTGCTCTCTGCCGTGCGGCAGGGTGGAGGCGGCCAGCACGCAGCGCACTATCACCCCGGAAAACAGATGCCACGGCTGGGACTGTAGGCGAATTTTAATCGTGACGTTCTCGGCGCCCACTTCATCCAGCAATTCATCGAGTTTATTGAAGGCGCGAACGGAAAACGGACAGGTTGGTTCGAGGAATACTTCAAAAGTCCGCGGTCCGTGTCCCCAGACCAGCGGCTGGGCATTGAGATGCGAAGGTGAGCTCATTGTCGACTCCTGATGTAGTGATGTTTTTTGTTATGTGTTGGCTAACAATATCACTTCTGCCAATGGACGCTGGGTTATTTTCTATAAGGGCACGTTTAGCGAATCGAATGAGTGGTATCATCATTTCACCTCTGTCTGGTAAGTGCCTGCGGCAGGATAAGAAGAGGGAGTTTTGTTCCGCCAACTGCCCGGGCTGCATTAATTTGAGGTCAGGCTAAATGAGTAAAGGATCGACCAGTATTGACGCCCCTTTCGGCACGCTTTTAGGCTACGCGCCGGGCGGCGTGGCAATTTATTCTTCGAATTACAGTAGCTTAAATCCACAAGATTACCCGGATGACGCCGCTTTCCGCAGCTATATCGGCAATGAGTATATGGGGCATAAATGGCAATGCGTAGAGTTCGCGCGGCGCTTTTTATTCCTCACCTACGGTTTTGTTTTTACCGATGTCGGTATGGCTTATGAAATCTTCTCGCTGCGCTTTCTGCGCGAAGTGGTGAATGACAACATTCTTCCCCTGCAGGCCTTCGCCAACGGCTCGCGTCGTCCGCCGATCGCCGGTTCGCTGCTAATCTGGCAGAAGGGCGGCGAGTTTAAACATACCGGCCACGTGGCGGTGATTACGCAACTGGTGGGGAATAAGGTCCGTATCGCCGAGCAGAACGTCATCCACGCGCCGCTGCCGCAGGGCCAGCAGTGGACCCGCGAGCTGACGCTGGAAGTGAAAGACGGCGTCTACACCATCAAAGATACCTTTGCCGATACCGAAATTTTAGGCTGGATGATCCAGACCGCCGATACCGAGCACAGCCTGCCGCAGCCGGTGCTGCCCGGCGAGGAGATGAAAATCAGCGGCGCGCGGCTGCCGAATAAAGGCCAGTTCCGCGGTAACTGGCTCAATGAGAAAGACGCGCTGCAAAAGGCCTATGTTGAAGCCAACGGTCATTTCATCAATCAGGATCCTTACCAGTACTTCACCATCAGCGAGAGCGCCGAACAGGAGCTGATTAAAGCGACCAACGAACTGCACCTGATGTATCTGCACGCCACTGATAAGGTGATGAAGGATGACAACCTGCTGGCGCTGTTCGATATTCCGAAAATTCTCTGGCCTCGTCTGCGCCTCTCGTGGCAACGCCGCCGTCATCATATGATTACCGGGCGCATGGATTTCTGCATGGATGAGCGCGGGCTGAAGGTGTACGAATACAACGCCGACTCTGCCTCTTGCCATACGGAAGGCGGATTGATCCTCGAACAGTGGCTGAAACAGGGCTATCGCGGTACCGGCCATAACCCGGCGGAAAATCTGCTTGAGGAGCTGGCGGGGGCGTGGAAGCACAGCCGCGCGCGGCCGTTCGTGCACATCATGCAGGATAAGGATCTTGAAGAGAACTACCATGCCCAGTTTATTCAGCGTTCGCTAACCGAGGCGGGCTTTGAGAGCAAAATTCTCTTTGGCCTTGATGAGCTGCGCTGGGATGCCGCCGGACAGCTTATCGACGGCGATGGCCGCCTGGTTAACTGCGTGTGGAAGACCTGGGCGTGGGAAACCGCCATCGAGCAGGTGCGGGAAGTCAGCGCCGATGAGTATGCGGCGGTGCCGATTCGTACCGGCCATCCGCAAAATGAGGTGCGCCTGATTGACGTCCTGCTGCGCCCTGAAGTATTGGTATTCGAACCGCTGTGGACGGTTATCCCCGGCAACAAGGCGATTCTGCCGGTGCTGTGGTCGCTGTTCCCGCATCATCGCTATCTGCTGGATACCGATTTTGTGGTCAATGACGAGCTGGCGAAAACCGGTTATGCAGTCAAACCGATCTCCGGGCGCTGCGGTAATAACATCGATCTGATAAGCCCGCACGATGAGGTATTGGATCAGACCAGCGGGCAATTTGTCGATCGCAAAAATATTTACCAGCAGCTGTGGTGTCTGCCGAAGGTTGACGGCAAGTACATCCAGGTGTGCACCTTCACGGTGGGCGGTAACTATGGCGGAACCTGCCTGCGCGGCGATGATTCGCTGGTGGTGAAAAAAGAGAGCGATATTGAGCCGTTAGTCGTGCTAAAAGACGACGAGTAGCGGCCGCAAACCTGGCAGCGGCTAGCATCGCTGCCCGGCACCTGCAAAGCTTCAACGTACAACTAACACAACAACAAGACAGAAAAGGAAAAGCATATGCACGATCGGCGCCTCGCCGCCCGCGCGGGTGAACTTAAGCCCTCCGCCGTCCGCGAACTTCTCAAACACAGTAAACTGCCCGGCGTTATTTCGCTTGGCGGTGGTATTCCGGCTCCGGAACTGTTTGATACCGAAGGTCTCAACCTCGCGGTGCAAAAGGTGATGAGCGAACGTTTTAATGATGCGTTCCAGTACGGCCTTACCGAAGGTTATCCGCCGCTGCGTCAGGCGGTGAGCGAAATCTGCCAGTCGCGCGGCGTGGCCTGCTCGGCAAGCCAGGTGTACATCACCTCCGGCTCGCAGCAATCGCTGGATATTGTCGCCCGCACGCTGCTCGATCCGGGCGATGCGGTCGTCGTTGAACGCCCGACCTACCTTGCCGCGCTGCAGGTATTCCAGCTGGCGCAGGCGAACATCCTGAGCGTCGATACCGACGATAACGGCATGCTGGTTGAACAACTGGCCGATCTGCTGGAGACCACTAAGGTTAAAGCGGTCTATCTGGTGCCGACGTTTGGTAACCCTGGCGGTAAAACCCTCAGCGACGATCGTCGCCAGCGGCTGGTAGCCTTAGCGAAGCAACATGATTTTGTGATCATCGAAGACGATCCCTACGGCGAAATCAGCTTCACCGATAAGGTGCGTCGTCCGCTGTATCAACATGCGATCGAACAAGGCTGTGAAGATCGGGTGGTGTACACCTCCACGTTCTCCAAGATCCTCGCGCCGGGAATGCGTATCGGCTGGATCGTGATGCCGGAATGGCTGGCGCACCAGGCGGTGATCGTGAAGCAGGCGGCGGATCTGCATACCAATATGCTCTCTCAGGTTATCACCGCTGAGTATCTGGGAATGAATCGCCTGAACGATCAGATCGCCCTGATCCGCGAAGACTACCGTAAGAAGTGCGTGGCGCTGGCCGAGGCGCTGGAAAGCCGTCTTGGCGAGCATCTTGAGTTTAGCCGCCCGGAAGGGGGAATGTTCCTGTGGGCCCGTTTCCGCTATCCGTTCGATACCATGGCGTGGCTGAAAAAGACGCTGGAAAACGGCGTGGTTTACGTACCTGGCGAAGCGTTCTACAACGATAATCCGGATACCCGCACCCTGCGTCTTTCCTATTCTACGGTATCTGAAGCCGGTCTGCTGACCGCCGTCGAACGTCTGGCGAAATCGCTGTAATCTTTTGTCTCCGCACCGATGACCGGTGCGGAGAGCTTTAAATCGGGGGAGGGATTACTCCTGCTCGGCGATGCGATCGTCAAGCCAGATAAGCATCAGGGAAGAGAGAAAAGCGACAGCAATAGTGCCAATAAACAACAACATAAAAATTTCCTCAGGGGTTTTATTATTTTTCTAATGTAACCGGTGAGTGGCTATTTTTGTTTGCAATGGTGATTTTAGTGTCACGCTGAGCCGTTGCAAGGGTAAAAAAATCATCAGCGTCAACATCGAAATTCAGGACGATTTCCCGATACTTTCTGGCGTTAACGAGTTCTTTCGCTTCTTTCATACTACTGGCGATAATAGTAGGCATCAGTTTCATCTCAGTTTGAAAACTAGCAGGCAAAATAAAAGCTTGTTCGTATCAGATCAACTACTTTTTACCGTCACCTACGTCACAGAAAAAGGCATGGCTACGCTGGCTGGCGAAAAATGAAACATAATTTCTGTTTTCCGCGCAGCGGGCAGCGAATCATTTTGTTGATCTCACTAAAGAATGTGCAATCTTCGGTTAAAAATAATATCCCTGCTTATTTTAAGCATACCGACAAGCCAATTTCGTCAGGCGGGTAAACCTTCAACGATGGTTATCATGGCGTCGGCAACGTCCGCGCGTGCGGCGCGCGCCTGTTGATATTCCTCTGAGTGGTAGCAGGCCAGCGCGCTTTCCATATCGTCAAACTCAATAAGTACGTGCTTGGCGAAGGATTGTCCCTCCAGCGTTTGCGCCCGGCCGCCGCGAGCGACAAAGCGCGCGTGGTAGCGTTTGAACGCTGCTGGGGCGAGATCCATATAATGCTGATATTGCTCGGGATCGTGAATGTTGACGTGGGCAATCCAGTAAGCGGCCATGTTTACTCCTGTGAGGATAGAATCTGTTTGGCAAGCTGCGCGGCTTCGGTCAGATGCTCCAGTACCGCTTGTCTGGCCTGCTGAGGATCGTTGTTTTCGATGGCGTCATAGATGCGCGACATCCGTTCAAAGCCGGCAACTTGCCGCTCCGGCGATGCCAGCGTGAGCGCACGTAAACGGCTAATGCGGCTATTGAGGCGTTGAACGATTTCCCAGGCAATGGTGTGCTTAGCAACCCGGAACAGGGTTTCATAGAAGGCCTGTGAGGCTTCAACCCGTTTAATATCATCCTGCTCGCGCGAGGCTTGGGCAATTAGCTGGAGCTGCTGATATAGCTGGTGCTTATCATCATCGTTAGCGAGTCTGGCGCAATCGCTGGCGGCTTCTTGTTCAAGCAGCATACGGATTTTGTAGATCTGCTCTGCGCTTTCCCAGTTTAAAACGGCAACGATTGGGCCTTTTTTCGGCAGCGTCTCAATCAGCCCTTCGGCCTCAAGATAGCGGATCACTTCTCTGACCACGCTGCGGCTGACGCCAAGCTGCTCGGTAAGCTGGCGTTCGACCAGCCGGTCGCCAGCTTTGAAATAGCCGGCGATAATCGCCTGGCGCACTTTTGTGAGCGCCAACTCGCGTAATGTGACCGGAACGGCGTCAATTTTGAGTGAATGGTTATCAACCATCAAATCCCTCTGTGTTTATCTGATGAATCAAAGCGGCAACACGGCTCGCAGAGGAGAATCGCTGTACTATTAACACCCTTTCGTCAGACGATGCAACGCTAGCCCACCGCGGAATACTGGCGATTGTCATCTCCGGGAACCAGAAAATTGCGCTGGCTCACAAATCTGCATTCTGCTGAAGAAAAAAACGCTACCCGGCTGCCGTTATCCTAACACTTTGATTTTAGTTCATTTCAAAGCGGCGAAATGTTCGCCGCTTCCCACCCCAGCGTTTATCTGGGTTTCTCACGGCTTAACGCCATGCCTTTTCTTTAAATCTTCTATAAATCATTACGTTAAAAACAAAAAAGCCTTGTAATTAGGTAATGTCGATAGTTCTAAAAAGCATACCGTATGATGGTATACCATATTTTGACATGTTAATTTCGCCGATGCTATACCACTTGCGAAACATTTAATTAGCAAGTTATTAACCTTTGTTGAGGAGAGGCTATGCATCCGGCAATTCGTAAAACGTTAGTCACAACGGAAACGTTGTATGTCGATGGCGGTAAAGCAGCAGAAAAACCGCTGGTGATGATTGCCGCCGCCGCGGTGATCCGCAATCCGTGGGCGGGGCTGGGCTATGTCGATGACCTTGCGCCGCAAATCCGTGAATTCGCGCCAATCCTTGGCGAGCTGCTCACCGGCCTGATCCTCAAGGAAGCTGGTAGCGGTGAAAAAGTCGAAGCGTTTGGTAAAAGCGCGATCGTCGGCCTTGATGGCGAGCTGGAACACGCTTCGGCGCTTATCCACACGCTGCACTTCGGTAACCACTACCGCAGCGCGGTGCAGAGTAAGAGCTATCTGGCGTTTAACAATACTCGCGGGCCGGCGAACTCACCGGTGCTGATCCCAATGATGAACAAGAATGATGAAGGCAGCCGTGAGCACTACCTGACCATGCAGTTCAACATCTGCGATGCGCCGCGTTATGACGAAATCGTTATTGCGCTGGGCGCGGCGCTGGGCGGACGCCCGCATCACCGTATTGGCAACCGTTATTCCGACCTGAAAGAGTTAGGCCATGATGCGCAAAACCCAGCTGCTGTCTGAACGTCAGATGCGGGTTAGCTATCTGGAGGCTGGCGCAGGCGAGCCGCTGGTGCTGATCCACGGCGTCGGTATGAATGCGGCGTCCTGGTACCCGCAAATTGAGGCGCTGAGCCGCTATTTCCGGGTGATTGCGGTTGATATGCCGGGGCATGGCGATAGCGATGCGTTTCAGCAGCCGGTGATCTTAACGGACTACGTAGCCTGGCTGAATGATTTTTTGCGTACCCAGCCTGAGCGCCGTTTTGCGGTAGCCGGCCACTCGATGGGGGCGCTTATCGCCTCCGGGCTGGCCATTGATTATCCGCAGCGAGTGAGTCACGCAGTGGTGATGAGCGGCGTCTACCGCCGCAATGAACAGGCGCGCCGCGCCGTACTGCAGCGGGCCCGTGAACTGGCGGCCGGCGAGGCGCAGTTGGATTCGCCGCTGGCGCGTTGGTTCAGCAACGATGCGAAGGAAGCGATTCTGCGCGAACAGGTCGGCGGCTGGCTGGCGGAAGTCAATCTGCAGGGCTATGCCGCAGCGTATCAGGCCTTCGCCGGCGGCGATCGGGTCTATGCCGACCGTTGGCAGGAGATCCGCTGTCCGGTTCTGGTGCTGACCGGTGAACTGGATGCCAACTCCAGTCCACAAATGGCGCGGGAAATGGCAGCGGCGGCGCCGCTGGGTCAGGCGATCATTATTGATGGCGCCCGGCATATGGTCAGTCTGACCGATGCCCCACGCGTCAACCATGAAATGCTGAGCTTCCTGCAGTGCGGCTCGGCGCGACAGAGCAACAATGCCAATACGGCGGGACTTACTCATGCAAATAGATAAACGTAGACAACTCCGCGACGCTTTCGGCGCATTTATGACTGGCGTCACCGTCGTCACCAGCCGCGATAAAAACGGCGAGCCGATTGGCTTTACCGCCAACTCGTTCTCTTCGGTCTCGCTGGATCCAGCGCTGCTGTTGGTCAGCATCGATAAGCGTTCGGCCAATTTCAGCAACTTCACCGAGTGCGACTATTTCGCCGTCAATATTCTGGCGGAACAGCAGAAAGAAACCTCCAATATTTTCGCGCAGAAAGTTGAGGACCGCTTCGCTCTGATCGACTGGCGCGCGAGTGAAAACGGCACCCCGCTTATCGATAACAGTTCCGCGTGGTTTGATTGCGCGCTGCATCAGGTCATCGACGCTGGCGATCACGCGATTTTGTTGGGGCGAGTTGAAGGCTTTGATTCCGTTGGCACCGCGGGGCTTGGCTACTATCGCGGCGCTTATTTCACTCCGTACCACAACGCTGAGGTATTGATGAATCGGCTCAGCGTTGAAGTCAGCGCGTTGATTGAGTTCAACGGTCAGGCGGTGATGATGCCGCATGGCGATGGTTATCGTCTGCCGACCCGCAGCGTGGCGAAAGGCAGCGTCGACGACACCTTAAAAGCGCTCATGGCAGAGTTGGGGATTAATGCCAGCCCGGGCTTTGTCTATTCGGTATATGAAGACCGTCAGAACAATAAGCAGCATATCGTATTGCTGTGCGCGCTGCCGACCGAGCCGGAAAGTGAGCGACCGGCCCTGCGGCAGGCGCAATGGTACGACCTGGAAAAGCTGTCGGCGCTGCCGATTGGCGATTCAGCGCTGAAATCTTTAATGAACCGTTTTGTACGGGAAAGCGCCGTCGGCAATTACAGCATCTACTACGGTGACGAATTAAGCGGGTCAATCAAGCAATTCGCTAGCTGAATTTATACTGGAGCCCCAATGAAACTGTCTCTTTTTATTCATATGGAACGCATCTCGCCGGATGAGCCACAGGATAAGCTCTACAACGAGATGATGACGCTGTGTGAAATGGCCGATGAAGCCGGCATGCATGCTATCTGGACCGGCGAACATCATGGGATGAATTTTACCATCGCGCCGAACCCGTTTATCAACCTCGCCGATTTAGCCAACCGCACCAAACGGGTGCGTTTGGGCACCGGCACCATTATTGCCCCGTTTAACCATCCGCTGCGGCTGGCCGGCGAGGCGGCCATGACCGATATCATCACTGGCGGCCGTCTCGAGTTGGGGATTGCGCGCGGGGCATACAATTATGAGTATCAGCGTTTGATGCCTGGACTCGATGCCTGGGAAGCTGGGCAGCGAATGCGTGAATTGGTACCGGCGGTGAAAAAATTGTGGGAAGGCGATTACACGCATCAGGGGGAGTACTGGCAATTTCCTGCATCGACCTCCTCGCCGCAGCCTAAGCAGCAGCCGCATCCGCCGATCTGGATTGCGGCTCGGGACCCGAATAGCCATGAGTTTGCAGTCAGCAACGGTTGCAACGTGCAGGTGACGCCGCTGCATCAGGGCGAAGAAGAAATTGTCCGCCTGGCGGAGTGTTTCCACGAAACCCGTCAGCGCCTGGCGCCGGAGAAACCGCTGAAAATTATGCTGCTGCAGCATGGCTTCGTCGCTGAAGATGAAAATGACGCCCAACAAGCCGCCGAAGAACTTAACCGTTTTTATAACTATTTTGGCGCCTGGTTTAAGAATGAGCGCCCGGTAAGCCAGGGGCTGATTCAGCCGCTTAGCGACGAAGAGATCGCTGCCAATACCTATTATTCCGCCGCCGCCATGCGCAAAAATCTCGCCATCGGCACGCCGAATGAAATCATCACCCGGCTGAAAAAATATGAAGCGCTGGGCTATGACGAATTTGCGTTGTGGATTGATAGCGGGATGCCGTTTGAGCGGAAAAAGGCGTCACTAACCCGCTTTATTCAGCAAGTTATGCCCGAATTTCGTTAACAGGTGCCGAGATGGAATCGTTCGATCTTTATATAGACGGTGTGTTTGAGCGCGGCGCAGCGCGCTTTTCATCACTCAACCCAGCAACTGCCCAACCGTGGGCGGAGATTGCCGAAGCGCGGGAAGAAGAGGTTGATCGCGCGGTAGCTGCCGCGAAACGGGCATTTTACGATCCGGCCTGGCGTGGGTTAACCGCCAGCGCTCGGGGTAAACTGCTGATGAAACTGGCTGATCTGGTTGAGCAAAACGCCGATGAGCTGGCGCGACTTGAAACGCTGGACAGCGGAAAAATCATTCGCGAAACGCGATCGCAGATTGCCTACGTGGCTGAATATTACCGCTATTATGCGGGTCTCGCTGACAAGCTGGAAGGCCGCACGCTGGCGATTGATAAGGCGGATACTGAAACCTGGACGCGGCGTGAAGCAGTGGGCGTCGTCGCCGCGATTATTCCGTGGAACAGCCAGCTCTTTTTATCGGCGGTGAAGATCGGTCCGGCGCTGGCGGCAGGTTGTACTATCGTGGTGAAAGCGGCGGAGAGCGCTCCTACGCCGCTGCTAGCCTTTGCCCGACTGATTGCCGATGCGGGATTCCCGGCGGGCGTCTGCAACGTGATCACTGGCTTTGCCGGGACGTGCGGGACGCGGTTAACAACCCACCCGGACGTGGACCATATCGCCTTTACCGGCGGCCCCGAGACCGCTCGCCACATTGTACGCAACAGTGCGGAAAACCTTAGCAAAACCACCCTTGAGCTGGGCGGTAAGTCGCCCTTTATCGTCTTTGAGGATGCGGATTTGGACAGCGCCGCCAATGCGCAGGTTGCGGCGATATTTGCCGCCTCCGGGCAGAGCTGCGTCGCCGGTTCGCGCCTGCTGGTGGCTGAAAGCGTCAAAGAGCAACTGCTGGAGAAATTAGTCGAGCGGGTTAAACGAATTGTCATCGGCAGCCCGGACGACGCGGCGACGCAATTCGGCCCACTGTGTACCGAGCGCCAGAAGAGGCTCATCGAGCAGGTGGTCAGCCGCTCTCTGGAGCAGGGCGCCCGGCTGGTGAGCGGCCATTATGCCATCGATTCCCCAGGCTACTACTATCCGCCAACGATCCTTGATTGCTCGGCTACGCCGCAGGCGGAAAGCGTAGTGCGCGAGCTATTCGGCCCGGTGCTTTCGCTTGTCACCTTCCGTGATGAAGCGGAAGCCATACGGCTGGCGAATGCCACCGATTACGGGCTGGCTGCCGGCGTCTTTACGCGTAATCTCGCTCGCGCGCATCGCGTAACCCGCGATCTGCGCTGTGGGATCGTGTGGATCAATACCTATCGTATGGTATCGCCGTTGGCGCCTTTTGGTGGATATGGTCTGTCCGGACACGGGCGAGAGGGCGGAATGGAAGCGGCACTGGAATTTACCACCACGAAAACCGTGTGGCTGCGCACCAGCGACGAGCCGATCGACGATCCCTTTATTATGCGCTGAACCGGCGCTTTTCGCTCCTCGCGCTACGGTTGGCGCGACGGCCGGTTGCGGTAAGGCCAGCAGCGCCTTACCGCAGCTCACTTAACGGAATAACCCCAGCTTGTATTTCCGGGAACACTGCGTTCCCAGGGCTGGCTGTGCTCTTTTTTAGACATTCGAACCCTACACATTAAAGAAAAAAATCCCCATTAACGGAGGATAAAATGTCCCGAAGTCACGTAATTGAAAATAAGACGGTGGACTACGTTCCGGCCAATGAGCGACACGGCCAGGCGCGCAGTCTTTTCACCTTATGGTTTTGTACCAATATTGCGCCGCTGGCGGTGGTGACCGGCGCGATATCTACGCAAACTTTCCATCTTAATATTCTGTCGGCGATAAGCGCGATTATTGCCGGACACATGTTTGGCGGGCTTTTTCTGGCGCTCACTTCCGCACAGGGGCCGCGGGTTGGCATTCCGCAGATGGTGCAGAGCCGGGCGCAGTTCGGTCGCTACGGTTCGCTGCTGGTGGTCGCTTTTACCACCATGATTTATCTCGGGTTTTTTATTTCGAACGTCACGCTGTCCGGGAAAGTCATCAATAATGTGATACCGACAATCCCGCTGACCAGCGCCACGGTGATTGGCGCGATTGCCGCCACCCTGATCGGCATTATTGGTTATCGATTTATTCATCGAATTAATAAAATTGGCGCCTGGGTGATGGGCTCGGCGCTGCTGGTGGGGTTGGTGATGATGCTCACTCAACCCTTGCCAGCCGGCTTCTGGCAGCAAGGCTCATTCAGTCTTAACGGCTGGTTTGCAACCTTCTGTATCTGCGCGGTATGGCAGATGAGCTTTTCACCTTATACCTCTGATTATTCACGCTATTTACCAGAAAATATCGGTGTATTTAAACCGTTTATCTGCACCTGGGCTGGAGCCTGCTGCGGCACGATTCTGGCCTTTCTGGTGGGGGGCGTGGCGATTAACGTCGTCGGCGGTGAGGGCGATGCGATGGCGGCAGTGCGCCAGGCGACCGGGGTATTAGGACCAGTGCTTATGGTACTGTTTCTGCTAAATATTATTTGCCATAACTCGATGAATCTCTACGGTTCGGTGCTGTCGTTGATTACCGCCATGCAGACATTCCGCCCGCAGTGGCGGCCGGATGCGCGGGTGCGGATGCTGTTTTCTGCCGTGGTGCTGGTTGGGGGAGTGCTCGTCTCGGTGGCGGCGGCGGCCAATTTTGTCGCTTTCTTCCTGAATTTGATCTGGGCGTTAATCGGCGTGCTCATTCCATGGTGCGTCATTAACCTGCTCGATTTTTACGTTATCAATAAACAGCATTACGATATAGACGCCATTTTTAGCGCCGATGGCGGGCGCTACGGGCTGGTGAACCGCCGTGCGCTGCTGGTCTACTTTGGCGGCGTGTTGGTGCAGGTGCCGTTTGTTGAAAATGCTTTTTACACCGGGCCGTGGGCGCATCTGATTCCCGGCGCCGACATCTCATGGATGATTAGCCTGGTGGTCACAAGTTTGGCGTATATGCGTTTTCATCAACGGGGTGCAGTGGGGCATTACGGCCGGGAAAAAGCGCGGATAACCGGCCTGATGGATAACGGTTCCTGATCGTTGAGCGGGGCGAAATGCCCCGCTCACCGTCTTAAAGCTGATACTGCCAGGAGAACAGGAAGCGCTTTTCGGCTTCATCGAGATAGGTGTTGTTATCCTGCACGTAGGTCATAAATTTCACTGAGTTATGCTCGGTCAGGTTATATCCCACGCCGACCCCGGCGAAATAACCTTTATAGTTATCGCCATCGTCGTTTTTCGAGCCATACGATCCACCGGCGAAACCTAACAGGCGTAGATCGGCGCTCAAAGGTTTCAGAACAAAGGCGCCGAGATAACCGCTGCTGCCGGAGATATTCGTCGATTCAAAACCGTTTTCCGGCGACGGCATGCCGTTAAAACCCGACTGCGAACAGGCGCTATGTTGATCCTTATTACAGGCCATATGGTCGCCGGTATTATAGGTATAACCGGCCATCGGGAATATTTGAAAGCCTGCTGGTTCAAAGCCAAAATAACTGAGCGGCAGGAACGTACCGATAGAATAGTTGGTTTGTGAGGAGTCATCGGGATAAACATTTTTCCCAAAGTTAAAGTTAAAAATACCAATGGGAAATAGCCATGAACCGCCGACGCGCCATTCCGTGGCGTCGCTATTAATACGCACATTGAGTTTCCGCGCTTCGTCAAAGGCCAGCGAGCCGGAAAATGCGAGATTGCTGTCGTCCAGATCGTAGTTATCTGACCACGTCACGCCGACTTTGGTGGTCACTTTAGTCGGGTCATCCGCCGATTTCTCGGCGTTGGTTTTAACTTCCCCCGTCTGGGCAAAGAGCGCGCCTGGCAGCAGACCGATACACAGCGCACATACCGGGAGATATTTAATAAGCATAAAAAATTTACAATTAAAAAATAAAATACAACCAACTACTGTACACGACGATATTCATCGCTAATATCACCGATATATTTAATTTTGCATTTGCCTGTAAGGCGTTTTAATTATTTACGCTATACCCGTCATACTTCAAGTTGCATGTGCGTTGGCAATAACTCGGCCCATCCTTGGGCCTCGCCCTTACGGGCGCTGTAAACAGCGTTCAAATTCGTTCCTGACGAATTTGTCCTCGCGCACCCCAGTCACTTACTGGAGTAAGCTCCTGGGGATTCCCTGCGTCGCCGCCTTCCTGCAACTCGAATTATTTAGGGTATATAAAAAATTAACCCGCGCGCGGCGGGTTAATAATGTAATCGATATTAAATAGTATTTATAGCAGGCCAATCTCTTTCGCGGTGCGGTCCACGGCGCGTTTGGTTTTTTCAACCAGTTCATCGAGTTCGCTATGTCCAGCTATCAGCGCCGGCGCCATGATCATGCGCCCCAGCGTCGAGCGGATAATCACGCCTTCCTCAAAGCCGATGGTGCGACAGCGCCAGGCCAGTTCGTTCTCGTTGGCAAAGCGTTTGCGAGTGGCTTTATCTTCAGCAAACTGCAGGGCGGCCACCAGCCCGGCTCCCTGCACCTCGCCAATAAGCGGATGATTTTCAAACACTTCACGCAGCGTTTTTTGCAGATAGGGGCCGCTATCGGTGCGAACTCGGGTGACGTGGTTTTCATCGCGCAAGGCTTTCAGGTTGGCAATCGCCACCGCGGCCGCCACCGGGTGGCCGGAATAGGTCAGGCCGTGTGGGAAAACGCCGCCTTTTTCCACCAGCACGTCGGCCATGCGCTTGCTCAGCACCAGGCCGCCCATCGGTACGTAACCGGAGGTTAGCCCCTTGGCAATCGACAGCGTATCCGGTTCAAAGCCAAAGTACTGATGCGCAAACCATTCACCGGTACGGCCAAAGCCGCCAATCACCTCATCGGCGCACAGCAGCACGTCATATTGCCGGCAAATACGTTGGATCTCCGGCCAGTAGCTTTCCGGCGGGAAGATCATACCGCCCGCGCCCTGGAACGGCTCGGCGATAAAGCCGGCGACGTTTTCCGCGCCCAGCTCAAGGATTTTCTCTTCCAGTTGGCGGGCGCAGCGCAGGCCGAACTCCTGCGGCGTCAGGTCGCCGCCGTGCATAAACCAGTAGGGTTCATCGATATGGGCCACGTCCGGGATCACCCCGCCCATTTCATGCATGAACTTCATGCCGCCGAGCCCGCTTGCCGCCAGCGTGGAGCCGTGATAGCCGTTCCAGCGGCCAATCATCACCTTTTTCTCCGGCTTACCGAGGATCTGCCAGTAACGGCGAACGGTGCGAATCAGCACTTCATTCGATTCCGAACCGGAGTTGGTGTAGATAGCGTGGCTGTAGTGCGGCGGCAGTAGGCTGAACAGTAGCTCGGAAAGCTCAATCACCGCCGGGTGGGTCGTGTGGAAGAACATATTGTAATAGGGCAGTTTGGCAAACTGCGCCGCGGCGGCGTCCGCCAGATCCTGGCGGCTGTAGCCCAACTGGGTACACCACAGGCCGGACATTCCATCGAGGTATTTATTGCCGTCGTTGTCCCACAGGTAAAGTCCTTCGCCGCGTACCATGACGCGCGCCCCTTCGGCGTTCAGCGCTTTTTGATCCAGGAAGGCATGAATATGGTGAGCCGCATCTGAATGTTGGTAATCGGACGTCGAACGGTTCTGATTGCTTGGATTAGTCATTTCGTCTCTCCTGTCTGCTGAAACTGAAACCAGGTGGTTTTGAGGCTGGTGAATTTATCAAAGGCGTGCAGCGACAGATCGCGGCCAAAGCCCGACTGTTTGTTGCCGCCAAAGGGAACGGTGACGTCCAGCGCATCGACGGTATTTACCGAGATCGTTCCGGCGGTCAGCTGCGCGGCGACGCGATGGGCGCGGTGCAGATTGTCGGTCCACAGCGAGGCGGCCAGCGCATAGATATGGTTATTCGCCAGATGGACCGCCTCCTGCTCGCTATCGAAGGCGCAAACCGCCAGCACCGGGCCAAAAATTTCCTCTTTCCACAGCGCCATCTCTTCGTTCACGTCGGTCAGTAGCGTCGGCTGAACGTAGTTGGCGACGCCGTCTATTTCCACCGTACGGCCGCCGGTAAGCAGCGTTGCTCCCTCGTCTTGCGCGCGGCGGATAGCCGCCATCACTTTTTCGGCATGGGCGGCGCTGACCATAGCCCCCATGCGGCTTTGCGGTTCGAGCGGATGCGCCGGAGCCCAGGCCTGCATTTTTTCCTGTAGTTTGGCAATGAAGGCCGCGTAAATCGGGCGCTCAACCAACAGGCGGGAGTTTGCCGAGCAGACTTCGCCCTGATTAAAACAGATACCAAAAGCTGCTTTTTCAGCGGCCAGGTCGAGATCCTGGCAGTCGGCGAAGATGATATTGGCGCTCTTGCCGCCGCACTCCAGCCATACCTGTTTCAGGTTGGACTGGGCCGAATAGGCCATAAAGGCTTTGCCGACGGCGGTTGAGCCGGTGAAGGCGATGACATCGATATCGTGATGCAGTCCCAGCGCGCTTCCGGTTTCGGTTCCCAGTCCGGTCACCACGTTAAGCACGCCTGGCGGAATACCGGCCTCCAGCGCCAGTTCGCCCAGACGCAGGGCGCTAAACGGCGAGTTTTCCGAGGGCTTGAGGATTACGCTATTGCCGGCGGCTAGCGCCGGACCCAACTTCCAGGAGGCGAGGTCGAGCGGGAAGTTCCACGGTACGATGGCGGCAACCACGCCGATGGGCTGGCGGGTAATGGTCGCCAGCGCACCGGGCCTGGCGGGAGCCACTTCATCGTAGATTTTATCCACGCTTTCGGCATACCAGCTGAGGATGTGCGCGGCGCCGGGGACATCAATGTTCAGCGCATCGTTGACCGGTTTCCCCATGCTGACGCTCTCCAGCAGCGCCAGCTCTTCGCGATGCTGAAGGATCAGCGCCGAGAGGCGCAGCAGCGCGCGTTTACGCTCCTGCGGCGCCAGCCCCGACCAGACGCCGGAAGTAAACGCGCGGCGCGCGGAGGCGACGGCAATATCGATATCTTCTGTCTGCAGCGAGGTGACTTCCGCCAGCAGCGTATTGCTGGCTGGGTTAATGGCGGGACAGGTTTTACGGCTTTTCGCGACGTACGGTTGACCATCGATAATGGCGTGGCTGATAAAGCGCTGCTCCTGCAGCTTGCGCTGCCAAAAGTTTCTATCAGACATGAACCTTCTCCTTCGCATGTTGCGTAATTGTTATTTATTTGTTTCTTTGAGTTCATGATGCAGGAGGCCAATGCGGCGAGAAAGGACTAAAAATCTAGGCAACCTCTATAAAAATCGTTGTTAGCCAGGATTGGCTATTTTCTGTGATCCAAGGCGGGAGGTCGGGCGTTGTGATGGCGTTCAAAAATCGGGGAGGTGCAATTTTTCAATAGGCTGTAATGCAAAGAGTTTTTATTTGCGGTCAGTTTTCTACAACCCCGGAGCCTGCGTGCTTTTGGTGATATTAAATATTCTCAAATTAAGGCATTGAGAATATAAATACTAATTAAGGGGAAATGAATAACGGTGAAACGATCGAGTTCATCAGCCTGTTTTCATGAGCGGCAGCACGATTAATACGTTGTAATATAAGGTAGTTATATGCCTTGTTTTTTCTCATCCTGCTTATACTGGCCGAAGTACTATCCTCCGGCGCTCGCAATTTTTTCGCCAGATATCTGTTAATTTTCTGTAAAAATCTGATCGCTGTCGGATTGTTGATCTTTTTCACGGCAGAGGGTTGCAGGTCAGGGTATTCATCGTTTAAAGCTAATCAGCCTGCCTCCTTGATGATAAAAAAATAAGGTATCACATGCCCCATTTCACCCTGAAACAGCTCAAATACTTTGTTGCCGTCGTCGAGGCGGAAAGTATTGCTGAAGCCTCACGCCAGCTGCATATCGCGCAGCCGTCAATTTCCATCGCCGTGAAGACGCTGGAAGATATGTTTGAGCAGCAGTTTTTTATTCGCCACCACGCCCAGGGGGTATCAATGACCCCGAGTGGGCAGCGTTTTTATGAAAAAGCCAAAGAACTGCTGCGGCTCTCTTATCAATTTGAACAAAACTCGAAGGCCGATAATGAGCTGGTCTCCGGAATTATTTCCATCGGTTGTTTTGAGACCGCCGCGCCGCTGTATATGCCGTCATTGATGGCCGGGTTTAAGAAAATTTATCCCGAAATCACCATTAAAATTTACGACGGCGAGCAGCACGAGATTGCTCACGGTCTGCACCGCGGGCGTTTTGACCTGGCTTTTCTCTACGACCTCGAACTGGATACCTCGATTTATACCGAGAGCCTCAACGCGCCGCAGAAACCCTATGCGTTGTTACCGGCGGACCATCCACTGGCCCAGCGGCACGCCGTACGGCTGTCCGAGCTGAGCAATCTGCCAATGATCCTGTTGGATGTGGTGCCAAGCAAAAACTACTTCATCAGCATTTTCAAAGATAAGGGCTACAACCCGCAAGTGGCCTACAGTTCGCCGTCGATTGAGATGGTGCGCTGCATGGTCGGCCAGGGGCTGGGCTTCTCGGTGCTGGTGACGCGCCCGGTGAACGACATGACCTATGACGGCCAGCAGGTACGCTGTGTGGAGATTCAGGATGAAATGGCGAATTCCGCGCTGGTGATGGCGCACCTGCGCAGTAGTGAACCGACTAAACCCACCAAACTGTTTATGGAGTATTGCCGCAACGCGGTATTAAGCCCGCCGCAGCAAGAAGTGAAAGTCGCCTGAATGAGCAAATTTACCCGCGATTAGCGCGGGTAAATATATTCATGTAATATTTTCTGCGTTTTATTGCCTATAAAAAAACGAAGCTCTGACAATATTTTTATGAGCCTCGAAGTCATGGTTATTTTTCCTTTCAAAATCTCGTGCCTGAAAAATAAATACCGCGTATTCGCGTGGCGGAAATGGCCTGAAGGCAGGTAGAGACCGCTGCATCATTATTTTATTCTCAGGTACTAAATTTATAATAATTTACCTGTGTATAACGGTTTATTAACCTCGGTCATGAGCAGAACATCATCCGAAGGACACATATATGACCGTAGAAAAAATACAAATTGAGACGCTGGTTGTTGGCGGGGGGCAGGCCGGTATCGCCATGAGCGAGCACCTGAGTAAACAGGGTATTTCGCATCTGGTCGTGGAAAAGAATCGCATTGCCGAAGCCTGGCGTACCGGCCGCTGGGATTCGCTGGTGGCGAACGGCCCGGCGTGGCATGACCGTTTTCCGGGCATGGAGTTTAAAGGCGGCGACCCCGATGCCTTTATTGCCAAGGATGATGTTGCGCAATACTTTGTCGATTATGTGCGCGAGTTTAATCTTCCGGTGCGTACCGGCGTGGAAGTCAAAAGTGCGGTGCGTAACCACGGGCGTCCGGGGTTTACCATTGAAACCACCGACGGCGTGATTGAAGCGCTGAATATTGTCGCGGCGACCGGGCCGTTCCAGAAGCCGGTTATCCCGCCGATCGCCCCGCGCGACAGCGCCATCCATCAAATTCATTCGGCGAAATATTACAACCCGCAACAACTGCCGGAAGGCGCGGTGCTGGTGGTGGGCGCGGGCTCGTCCGGTGTGCAAATCGCCGATGAACTGCAGCGCGCGGGCCGCAAGGTTTATCTGTCGGTCGGCGCCCATGACCGCCCGCCGCGCGCCTATCGTAACCGGGATTTCTGCTGGTGGCTGGGGGTGTTAGGCCTGTGGGATGCCCCGGCCAGCGAACCCGGTAAAGAGCACGTTACCATCGCGGTTAGCGGCGCGCACGGCGGCCACACGGTTGATTTCCGTGAGCTGGCGCATCGCGGTATCACGCTGGTTGGTCTCACCGAATCCTTCGCTGGGGGCACCGTCTCCTTTAAAAATAATCTCGTCGAAAACATTCGCCTCGGCGATGAAAACTACCTGGCGCTGCTGGATGCCGCCGATGCTTACATCGCCGCCAATGGCCTGGATTTACCGGAAGAGCCCGCCGCACGGCAATTCTTAGCGGACCCGGACTGCATGACGTCGCCGATCCTGTCGCTCGATCTGGCGCAGGCGGGGATTAACACCATTATCTGGGCCACCGGCTATGCGGTGGACTACAGCTGGCTCAACGTCAACGCTTTCAACGAACAGGGCCGTCCTCAGCATCAGCGCGGCGTCTCCAGCGAACCGGGTGTCTACTTCCTCGGCCTGCCGTGGTTATCGCGCCGGGGATCAACCTTTATCTGGGGCGTCTGGCACGACGCGAAGCATATCGCCGACCATATCGCTACCCGCCGTAAATATAGCCAGTACAAAGACGCCAGCCAGCGTTAATCATGACTTACTGAACAGGATAACCATTATGCCGACCCATACTCGTATTCGGATGTTCAATACCAAAGAGACTTACCCTAATCAGACGCTGGACAATGATTTATGTCAGGCGGTGCGCGCCGGTAATACCGTCTACGTTCGCGGCCAGGTAGGGACGGATTTTGCCGGCAATCTGGTGGGCCTTGGCGACCCTAGAGCGCAGGCGGAACAGGCGATGAAAAACGTCAAACAGCTACTGGAAGAGGCGGGGAGCGATCTGTCACATATCGTCAAAACCACCACCTATATTATCGATCCGCGCTATCGCGAACCGGTCTATCAGGAGGTAGGTAAGTGGCTAAAAGGCGTGTTCCCGATCTCCACCGGGCTGGTAATTTCCGCGCTGGCGCAGCCGCAGTGGCTAATGGAAATTGATGTAATCGCCGTCATCCCTGATGACGCGGCGAAATAAGGAGGCAGAATGACATTTTCGATTGCCGCGCGCTGCCCGGAAAGCGGGCAGTTTGGTATCGCGATTAGCTCTTCAAGCATTGCCGTCGGCGCCCGCTGCCCGTGGCTGCAGGCGGGGGTAGGGGCGGTATCGAGCCAGAACATAACCTTACCGGCGCTGGGGCAACTCACTCTGGCGCAGATGGAGCAGGGGCTGACGGCGGAGAAAGCGATGCGTCGGGCGCTGGCGGAAGATGATTTTAGCCGCTATCGGCAGATTATCGCCATCGACGCCAGCGGCCAGACCGCGTGGTTCAGCGGCGATAAAACGCTGGGGACCTGGCATGTTGTGCAGGGCGATAACTGTATCGCCGGCGGTAATATGCTGGCATCTGAGGCTGTTATTGCCGCGATGGCGGCAACGTTTTCGCAAACCGAAGGCGAGCTGGCGACGCGGCTGGTTGCCGCGCTGCAGGCCGGTGTAGCAGAAGGCGGCGAGGCCGGGCCGGTCCATTCGGCGGCGGTGAAAGTGGTAGATGATTACTCCTGGCCGCTGGTGGATCTGCGCGTCGACTGGAGTGAAACGGACCCGATTGGCGAGCTGGCGGCGCTGTGGCAGGCCTATGAACCGCAAATGCAGGCTTACGTGACGCGCGCGCTCGACCCGCGGGAGGCTCCCAGTTACGGAGTACCCGGCGATGAATAGTCGATTACAGGATATTCTGGCGCGGCTGCTGGCGTTTGACACCACCAGCCGCGAATCGAACCTGGCGATGATCGACGATATTGCCGATTATCTCCACGGCTTCGCAATCGAAACGCAGCTTTTTTATGATGCGGAAGGGCGAAAAGCTAATCTCTATGCACGACTGGGCCCTGCGGGGCCCGGCGGCGTTATGCTCTCCGGCCACACCGACGTGGTGCCGGTTGACAGCCAGCCATGGACGGTTCCCCCTTTTGCCCTCACGCAACGCGATGGCCGCTGCTACGGCCGCGGTAGCGCCGATATGAAAGGCTTCCTCGCCTGCGTACTGGCCGCCATTCCTGATTTTCTCGCCCAACCGCTACGCATGCCGCTGCACCTGGCTTTTTCCTACGATGAAGAGGTGGGATGTCTTGGCGTACGCAGCCTGGTCGCCCATCTGCAGGCGTCGGCAGAGAAACCGGCGATGTGCATCATCGGCGAGCCGACGGAGATGCGCCCGGTCTATGGTCACAAGGGGAAGCTGGCGATGCGCTGCGATGTTCACGGCCACGCTTGCCACTCCGCTTACGCGCCTGATGGCGTGAATGCGATTGCCTGGGCGGCAAAACTGATTGGCCGCCTGGACGAGCTGGGCGAGCAGCTGGCGCTTCGCCAGGATACGCGTTTCGATCCTCCTTTCAGCACCCTGCAGGTGGGGATGATTAAGGGCGGCGCGGCGTTGAATATTGTACCGCAACACTGTCAGTTCGATTTTGAAATTCGCCATTTACCGGATGTATCGGTCGATGATGCGCTGGCCTCGCTGCAGGCGTATGCCGAAGGCGAGTTGCTGCCAAAAATGCGCGCGACGGCGGCGGAAGCGGCTATTACCTTTCAACCGCTCAGCCAGTATCCCGGCCTGTTGAGCGACCCACAGTCGGCGTTCGCCGGCTGGCTGGCGCAGTGGGCCGAATGTGAGGATTTTTCAACGGTCGCTTTTGGCACCGAAGGCGGATTGTTTGATGAGGCCGGCGTGGCCACGCTTGTTTGTGGTCCGGGAAGCATGGAGCAGGGGCATAAGGCGGATGAATTTGTTAGCGAGGCGCAGTTGGAAAAGTGCGCGCAGATGTTGAAAAACCTCTGCCGCTGGATGTCAGCTTAAACGCCGGCGCGCCGCAAAGGCGGCGCGCTTTCTTGTAGTCCTTAAACCTTCTCTTTTGCAAAAGCCATGCTTTTAACACTCTTCGCTTTCGAGAAATAATAATAGACCGGTGAGACCACCAATAAACCTATAATCCAGGAGAGATCCGCACCGCCGAAGGTGAGGGCGATTGGCCCGGTATAAATTGAGGTCGACATAAACGGCACTTCGACCAGAATACCGAGGATATAGCAGGATATTGCCGTTGCATTAAAGTATCCGTAAATACCGCCATCGCGTTTAAAGAAAGACTCAACGTGATATTCGCCGTGGGCCACTAAATAATAATCGACCAGATTAATCGCCGTCCACGGCACCAGCACATACAGCAGCACGGTAATAAAGTTGGTGTAGATTAGCAGGAAATTTTCCTGGCCATAGATGGCGAGGAATATCTCCAGCAGCATGGTCAAAATAGCGGTGATAATGCGTGCCCGCGCCATCGGCGACCAGCCGTCGATAAAGGTCTGGCCGAGCGTCAGGGTACAGAGTACGCCGCAGTACAGCATCATCGAATTGGTGGCGGCGATCCCCAGCGCCAGCACGATAATCACTATCGCCCCCATGCTGCCGGTCAGATCCATAATCCCTTGAATAATATCGTCATTACCGATACAAATCGCCACCAGTACCCCGAGCACCATCGGCAAATAGGAGCCGAGAATGCAGCCAAAATAGCTGGCGTAAAAGACGCTTTTATCGTTGGTGCTGTAGGGCATATAGCGGGAATAATCAGAGACATAGGGCGCATAGGCCAGTTGCCAGAGCGCGGCGATAGAGACGGCGCCGAGAAAACCGACGATGTTGAAGCCGCCGCGGTCGGCAAAATCGCCCGGCAGGCCATGGATGAAGACTATCCACACGAAGGTTGCCGCCAGTACGATACCGGAAATCCACGACATGATCCGCGCGTAGGAGTGGATGATCTTATAGCCAAAGATGGTGGCGAACAGGCTTAGCGCGCCAACCACGATAATCCCAATGTCCGAGTTCATCGGCTGATAAATCGCGTGCATCGACTGCCCGCCGAGCACCAGACTGGAGGCGGTAAAGCCGATATACATCAGTACGACAATCGAGACCACCAATACCGAACCATAGGAGCCAAATTGCCCTTTGGTCTGGACCATTTGCGGTACCCCGAGTTTTGGCCCCTGCGCCGAATGCAGCGCCATAAAGAGCCCGCCGACCAAGCTGCCGATAAATAGCGCAATCACTGACCATAAAAAGGAAAGGTGGAAAATCGTCACCGACATCGCGCCGGTGATGACCGTTAACAGCATAATGTTGGAGCCAAACCAAATGGTAAAAAGATCGCCTGGTTTGCCGTGGCGCATATTTAAGGGGATAGGTCTGATGGTATTACTTTCAAGATTCTCGACATTAACAGATTGATGTTTTGTCATGGTGCTCTCTCATTATTTTGGTCTTCATCAGCGTAAGAGTGATATTTCAATGAGGAGTACAGCTAATCTACTCATCACAACATTTCATTCACCATTTTTACAACTCCGTATCATTTGCGAAATGACAAAAAATATCGGTGCTGGATATAAAAAAACTGCTTTACCTGGCGCTGGAAAAACGCCGCATTTGTGCGTTGCGCGTTTTTTAGAGCTTTATGCTTCGTGCTTAATTTTTTACTGGCAAAGCAGCTGATGGTTTTTTATCGGGCAGATAAAACTCTGCCATATTGCGAGGGGATTAGAATGATGAACCGTAGAGAGAAATAACAATTCCCTGTTTTTATTGCGGTCTAATGAGATAGATGTTTGACCCCATAAAATAATGGGGAAATAAAATAATTAGCTGATACATCATGACATTAGAATTGTCGTATTGAGTAACCTAAAGTCACACAGATAATGTGGATAAGGGCGTTATGCGAGGCGCTTCACAATAACCAACAGATAATCAATATAAGGGCAGGAATGCGACATCCTGCCCGAAAATAATTAATAACCGACTTTATAAACCCGCCCGCTTTGGATCCCTTCGACGCTGCGGCGGTAGGCCTGCGCCACCGCTGCGGCCGGTACGCTGGAGAAACCGGGGAAAAAGCCGTCATAGGCTTCGACGGATTCACTGAGCACGGTGGGGCTTATCAGGTTAATGCGGATCCCGCGCGGTAATTCACAGGCGGCGGCGCGAACGAAGCCGGCCAGTCCGGCGTTAACGGTGGTGGCATTCACCCCTTGAGCGATGGGTTCATCGGCGACGATGCCGCTGATAAGGGTGATGGAACCGCCATCGTTGAGATAATGCTGGCCGGTGAGGGCGAGGCGAATCTGCCCCAGCAGTTTATCCTGCAATCCCTGGTCAAAATCACGGTCGGTCATTGTGCTTAAGGGGCCAAAGTACAAACTACCGGCTGCTGAGACAATGGCATCGACTGGACCAATTTTCTCGAACAGCGCCTGCACACTGTGCTGCGAGGTGATATCAACCTGCTCGTCGCCGTGGGTCCGGCCAACGCGGATAACCTCATGTTGGCGGCTCAGTTCTTCCGCAACCGCGCGGCCAACGGTACCGCTGGCGCCAATAACGATAATTTTCATCGCAAACTCCTCAGTGAAGTGAGCCTCTATTCTTTAATTAATCGATTGTCGGATAAACTGGCTAAAAGTTAGATGATTGCTAACCAGGGGTTTGTAATATGGACAAGCTGCGTGGAATGGAGACGTTTGTCGCGGTGGTGGAGTGCGGTAGCTTCACCGGCGCAGCGACTCGCCTTGAGATGTCGGCGGTGATGGTCGGCAAATATATCGCCTTACTTGAAGGCCAGCTCGGCACCCGCCTGTTGGAGCGAAATACCCGCCGGCAAAGCCTGACCGATGCCGGGCGAGTCTATTTTGACGAGGCCAGACGGGTACTGGAGCAGGTGGCGAATGCCGAGCGTTCGGTTGAGCGATTACGGCTGGCCCCTGCCGGTACGCTACGGGTGAGCGCGCCGGTTTCTTTCGGCGCCAGCATTATCGCGCCGCTGACCGCCTCCTTTCTGCAGGCCTGGCCAGAGGTACGCGTCGAGCTTGATTTGACGAACCGCATGGTGGACCTGGTGGATGAGGGAATCGATCTGGCGATTCGTATCGGCGATATCCAGCGTACCGATCTGGTGGCGAAGTATCTCGCCCCTTATCGTATGGCGATCTGCGCGGCGCCGGATTATCTGGCGCGCCACGGCACGCCGCAGACGCCCGCTGATTTAGCCGGGCATCAGTGTCTTTCGCATACGGTGTGGACCGCGCGCAACGAGTGGCGGCTGCCGGGCGCTGCGGAAGAGGTACGCTGGAAGCGCGATGCGGTGTTGCGCTGCAATGATGGCTACGCGCTGCGTATGGCGGCAGTGGCCGGCGCCGGGCTGTTATTGCAGCCGGAAGTGCTGCTGGCGGAAGATTTAGCCAATGGCCGACTGGTGCGTATTTTACAAAATTACACCCCGGAACCGAGGCCGATACACCTGCTGTGGCGCCAGGATCTGCGCCCGTTACCGAAACTTACCCGCTTCGTCGAACATTTGTTAAAGGAAGTGAACGGTATTTATAAGCTATGATTATCGTGTCTGATGAAAGCATTCATCGTGAAACAGTAATGGAGGTATGGATAGATGGGATTATTAAGTTTTGTGAAAGAAGCGGGCGAGAAGATCTGGGATGCCGTCTCCGGCTCCAGCAAGGAAGATCAGGCTGACAAGCTGAAAAAACATATTGATAGTCTTAACCTGCCTGGTGCCGAAAAGGTCAATATTGCCGTAGCGGACGATGGTACCGCGACGGTAACGGGCGACGTCGGCTCACAGGAAGATAAGGAAAAAATTCTGGTCGCGGTAGGTAACGTAACCGGGATTGGCCAGGTCAACGATAGCGTTACTGTGACGCAGAGCGGAGCGGAAAGTCGTTACTATACGGTTAAATCCGGTGATACCCTCAGCGCCATCTCGAAAGCGATGTATGGCTCCGCCAATGACTATCAGCGTATTTTTGAAGCCAATAAACCGATGCTGAAGCATCCCGATAAGATCTATCCGGGGCAGGTACTGATTATCCCGGCGAAGTAAGCCGTGAATCAGGGATCAATAGCAACGTTTTGATGGAGACTGTAATGGGATTATTAGATCAAATCGGCGGCGTGCTTGGCGGGCAGGCTGGCAAAACTGAACAACTTCAGGCGATCATGACCTGGATTGAACAGCAGGGCGGTATCCAGGGAATCCTGGAAAAATTCCGCAACGGCGGCTTAGGTGAAATCGTCGAGTCGTGGCTTAGTCAGCAGAGTAATATGTCGGTGAACAGCGATCAGATTACCTCGGTGTTCGGCTCGTCTGCGCTGCAGGATCTCGGCGCCAAACTGGGCGTTGATTCGCAAACCGCCTCATCGCTGATTGCGGAATACCTGCCAAAAATCGTCGATGGCCTGTCGCCGCAGGGCGAAGCGCCGGCCCAGGGCGACCTGGTCTCCGCAGGGCTTAATCTACTGAAAGGTAAGTTATTTAGTTAAACGCTTGCCGTTTGAGTTTTAACTTATCACATAATACGGGCCTGAATAACGGCCCGTATTTTATTATCCGCCATAAATTCACCGCCTCGCGATTATTTATTCTGTATTACTAATTGACAACTTACCGCTGCGTTGAAAATATCATTATTTAATCTTACCGTAACGGTTATGATAAATTTTTATGATATTTATCGGCGTCCTGCCGGGCTAATTAGTTTTTTTATTTTCTGTAGCCATAAACAAAGTAATTTACCCTTTCGCAAAATAATGCGCATTATCTCCAAAACATAAAAACACCTGCACATCACAACCATTATTAATGGTTCCTGACTTTGGAGAATGCTATGCCGACCAAAGAATCATCGCCGCCGCTTATTGAGAAGCACACCATTGGCTATATTCCGCCAGAAGATCGCCACGGTAAAACCCGCGATCTCTTTACCCTGTGGTTTGGCGGCAACATCGCGCCGCTGCCGATCGTTACAGGCGCCCTGGGGGTACAGATCTTTCATCTGAATCTGCTGTGGGGGATCGTTGCGATTTTAGTCGGCCATCTGGTTGGCGGGGCGCTGATGGCGCTGCACTCGGCACAGGGGCCGCAGATGGGGATCCCGCAGATGATCCAGAGCCGCGCGCAGTTTGGATCTTTTGGTTCGCTGCTGGTGGTGGCGATCGCCGGGGTGATGTACGTCGGTTTCTTTGCCTCGAACATCGTGCTGGCCGGGCAGTCGCTGCACGGCATCGCCCCTGCCGTCCCACTGCCGGTGGGGATCGTGATCGGCGCGGTGGGATCCTGCGTGATTGGCATTATCGGCTACCGATGTATTCACATTCTCAACCGAATCGGCACCTGGGTGCTGGGCATCGGCATTATGGTCGGCTTTGGCTACATCTTCACGCATCTGCATACCGCCGATTTCTTAACCCGCGGCGGCTTTTCCTTCTCGGGCTGGCTGGCCACCGTGTCGCTGGCGGCGTTGTGGCAGATCGCCTTCGCCCCGTATGTTTCTGATTATTCGCGCTACCTGCCGGCGGATGTGCCCGTCGCCGCGACGTTCTGGACCACCTATCTTGGCTCGACGCTCGGTTCCAGTCTGTCGTTTATTTTCGGCGCGGTAGCGGTGCTGGCGACGCCGGTGGGGCTGGAAACCATGGATGCGGTAAAGCTGGCGACCGGCGCGATCGGCCCGTTGATGCTGGTACTCTTCCTGCTGAGCGTCATCAGCCATAACGCGCTTAATCTTTATGGCGCGGTGATGTCGGTGATAACCCTGGTGCAAACCTTCCTGTGGCGCTGGATCCCCGGCAGCCGCAGCCGGGCGCTGCTGTCGGTTATCGTGCTTATTTGCTGTGTGGTGGCGGCGATCTTCGCCTCGGCGGACTTTATCAGCCACTTTATCGATCTCGTTCTGGCTCTGCTGGTGGTGCTGGTGCCGTGGACCGCGATTAACCTGATCGACTTCTACGCCATTCACAAGGGCAACTACGATATTAACTCGATATTTCAGGTGGATGGCGGCATCTATGGCCGTTACAACCCGCACGCGCTGCTGGCCTACGCCATCGGCATCCTGGTGCAGATCCCGTTTATGAATACCCCGCTATACGTTGGCCCGGTCTCGGCGTGGTTTAACGGCGCCGATCTCTCCTGGCTGGTCGGCCTGCTGGTGACCTCGCCGCTGTACTATTGGCTGGCAAGCCGCGATAGCGCCTGGCGTCGCCGTCAGGTTGGCCTCAAGCAGGCGATGGATTAAGTTATAAAGTGGAGCGCCGCTGGCTGGCCTTACGGTACTGCAGCGGCGTCTGGCGCATCATCTTTTTAAAACAGGTAATGAAGTAGGTCACCTCGCCAAATCCCACCGCCAATGCGATGGCATCAATGCTCTCATCGCTATTACGTAGCAGATCGCAACTGCGTTTTATTCGCCGGGTGAGCAAATATTCATGGATATTGCCGCCGGTCTGCTGACGAAAAACCCGCGAGGTATAGCTGCGTGAAAGTCCGAGGTCGCAAGCCAGCTGATCGAGAGAAAACTTGCTGGCATAGTGGGCTTCGATCCAGTTCATAATCCGCGAGGCGACGGTCTGCTGGCGCGGCGGGTAGCGTTGCGGCTGCTCGGGTAGAAACGTCATTAGTTGCATCATCAAAAACGCCACCTCGCAGGCGGTGGTCTGCTCGTTATCCTCCAGACGCTGAAACTGTTCAAGGATCCTTTCGATAAATGCCGCGTGCTCGCTGAGGTCGTAAATTTGCGCCGGCAGATTGCTGGCGGCCAGCGCCACGAACTGGGCCTGATGGCGCGGGAAAGCGCTGAGCGCGCTCTCGACGACCGACTGCTCAATGTGCATGGTGGTGCGGTGATAAGGATTTTTATCGCTATGATCGACCTGCACTTTGTGCAAACGGAAGGGCGGAAAGATAAATAATCGCCCCGGACGGGCGGTGTAGTGCTGGTTATCCACCACCACGATGCCGTAGCCGCTGGATATATAAAGCAATTCAACGCATTGATGCCAGTGGTAGTAAAGCACGCTGGTGGTATACATGCGATTAAACGAAATGGCCTGCCGATCGAGCGTAATACGTTCCAGCAGTTGCGCTTCGCCCATTTTGCCTCCAGGACAACAGATTTAAATTTTTACGCCATCATTTGCAATTTATCCTCCGTGCAGCCGACAAAATCCAGCAAAAATGAAATGGCGGTTTAATTTTGTGAGTCCGCTCACTCAGCGCCGGGAATAAAAGCGGTTACTCTTCATCCAGACGTCGCACACGTGGCTTGATAAAAGCCTAATAACAATAACTTACCTCTATCCTCGTGTTATACGGGAGGACTCTGTGCAACCTGAAAACATTCATCTGGATAACCCACTGACAAGCCGGGAAGAGGTGCTACGGCTGGTCAATGAAATGTTGAACGCGGTGGCGCCTTATTTTAAAAACGACGCCAGCCGCATTGATTTAGCGAACTTCACCGCTCACTACGGCCAGCAGGTCGCGAGCATGGAAACCTTTTCCCGGCTACTGTGGGGCGTGACGCCGCTGTTGGCTGGCGGCAGCGAGCCGCAGCATTTCTCTTTCTATTTACAGGCGATAAAAAACGGCACCAATCCGCAGCATGCCGATTACTGGGGCGAAGTCGCGCCTTACGATCAACGCATTGTCGAGATGGCGGCTTACGGATTATTGCTGGCGCTGGCGGGCGAAACCGTACTGGCGCACTTCACTGCTGCGGAAAAAGAGAACTTATGGCGCTGGTTAAAGCAGTGCGAGACCCAGGATATCCCGGATAATAACTGGCACTTCTTTCCGATTCTGGTGCAGGTTGGCTTTCATTATTGCGGTATGCCGACCAATCCGCAGGCGCGGGAAGATCATTTCGCCGCCATGGAACGTTACTACCTCGGCGATGGCTGGTACTCGGATGGTCCGGGCCGCCCGCGCGACTATTACATTTCGATGGGCTTCCATTTCTATGGCCTGATTTACGCGAAGCTGATGGCTGATGTCGATCCGCAGCGCTGTGCGGAACTGCGTCAGCGGGCCGCGCGTTTCTCCTCTGACTTCATCCATTTCTTTGCCGATGACGGCGCGGCGATACCGTTCGGCCGTAGTCTGACCTATCGCTTTGCCGAAGCGGCGTTCTGGAGCACGGCGGCCTTCGCCGGGCTGGAAGTCTTTTCGCCGGGCGTGATGAAAGGCATCGTGTTGCGCCACCTGCGCTGGTGGCTGAAGCAGCCGATGTTCGACCGCGACGGCGTACTGAGCGTCGGCTACAGCTACCCGAACCTGGCGATGGCGGAAGATTACAACGCACCGGGTTCACCGTACTGGGGGCTGAAAACCATGCTGGTACTGGCGTTAGGCGAGGGCGACGCCTTCTGGCAGGCGGCTGAGTTGCCGCTGCCGCCGCTGCCCGCGCAGCACACAATAGCCCATGCGGATCAGGTGCTGGTACATCAGGCCGATCACCTGTGGATGCTAACTTCCGGCCAGCTGGAGCTGAACAACTTCGTTAATACCGAAGCGAAATACTGCAAATTTGCCTACTCCACCCGCTTTGGTTTCACCATTGAGCGGGGGCGCTACGGGTTGAACCATGCCGCCCCCGATTCGATGCTGCTGCTGGCCGAAAAGGATAATTACTGGCGCGGCCGCCGCGAATGCCAGCAGGTGGTCACCGCTGATGGCACCATTTACAGCCGCTGGCTGCCATGGCGTGACGTGGTGATTGATAGCTGGCTACTGGCGCTGGGCGACTGGCAGCTGCGCGTCCATCGCATAACTACCCACCGCGCGCTGGATTGCGCGGAAGGCGGCTTTAGCCTGGCGAACCGTCCGCAGGCGCAGGCGCAGGAGCGTGACGGCGCCTGCTGCTTACGCAACGCCCGCGATATCTCGGCAATTTTCTGTTTACATCCGCACGCCCGCCGTGGCGAGACGGTACTGACGCCGCCGAACAGCAATCTGTTGTTCGCCGAACGTGCGGCGGTGCCGGTGCTGCGCGGCGAGCTTGATGCGGGGACGCATTGCCTGGTAAGCGCGGTATGGGCGGGGAATGCCGCTGACTTCGAACCGCAACACTGCCCACAGGCCTTCATTAGCGATGACGCGGTACGCTTCGTGACGGCACGACAAGAAACGACGCTCGTTCTGGCCCCGGAGGCATCGCTATGAGCACATCATCGTCCGTACGCGCCGCGCAGTACAAAATGAGTACCTTTATTTTTCTCTACTTTTTCACCTGGTCATCCAGCTTTGGCCTGTACGCGCTGTGGCTGAGCCAGAAGGTAGGTCTCGATAGCATTACCATCGGCAGCGTGTTCGCCATTAATGGCGTTTTCGCGGTGGTCCTGAAACCGGTGTACGGCTACATCATGGACAAAATCGGCATGAGTAAGTGGCTGCTCTATTTTGTCTGCGCCATTTCCGCGCTGATGGCGCCGTTCTTCGCGCTGGTGTACCAGCCGCTGCTGCAAAGCCACGCGACGCTGGGGATTATCATCGGCGCGCTGTATTTGAGCCTTGGCTGGTACGCCGGGGTGGCGGCTTCCGAATCTTATGCCGACCGCTTTAGCCGTCTGTACGGGCTGGAGTTTGGCCGTATCAGAATGTGGGGTTCGCTGGGCTGGGCGATGGCGGCTTCGGTCTCCGGACTGCTGTTTAACTTCACGCCGCTGGCTAACTTTTTGCTCAGCAGCGGCACCTCGGTACTGATGCTGCTGGTGCTGATTAGCCTTAAAATCGGTGATGAACAGCTGCGCAATAACAACGTCATTTCCGCGAATAAGATCGTCTTTGCCGATGTGTTGATGCTGCTGAAAAATCGCAAATTCTGGATGTTCAGCCTCTACGTCGCCGGAGTCGCGTGGATGATGTTCATTGCCGAGCAGCAGTTCCCGCGCTATTTCGTCTCGTTCTTTGCCACCAAAGAGCAGGGCAACGCCTGGTACGGCTATCTCAGTACCGTCCAGTCGGGGATGGAGTTCGTGATGATGATGTTTATCCCGTGGCTGGTGAACCATTATGGCGCCAAGCGCGGCCTGCTGTTCTGCGGCTGCGTGGTGGGGGCGCGGCTGATTGCCTCCGGCTTGACCAACGACCCGATGGTCATCTCCATTATCAAACCGTTTTACGGCGTTGAGATCGCGCTGCTGCTGATTTCAGTTTTCAAATACATCGCCGAACACTTCCATCGTCGGGTTAACGCCACGATGTACCTGCTGGGTTACCAGGCAATGATTTACGTCGGATCGATTGTGGTCGCGCCGCCGGCGGGTTACCTGTACGACAAAATCGGCTTTGAGCATACCTATCTGCTGATGGGCTGCTGCGCCCTGACGTTTACGCTGATTTCCGCTTTTACGCTATCGCGCTGCCAGTCGAAGCGCGATGCCTCACGACCCTTTACTCCGGCTTTAGATACCGCCTCGGTTGAACCGGCCAAACATTAATTCAGGAGTTGTTATGACCAAATCTGTTATCACCGAAGCGCTGCGGCCGATAGAACTGCATCAGGTCGACCGCCTGGCGTTGAGCCAGAAGCTGGAAGACGCGCTGGCTCGCGTGACGCGCAAGCTGGACAAAAATATCGTTGCCTTCGGCGATAAGTTCCCCGGCGAAGCTTGTGAAAACGGCATCTGGCCGCGTACCGATAACGTAGAGTGGACCACCAGTTTTTGGCCGGGCCAGCTGTGGCTGGCGTGGGAGATGACCGGTAAAGCGTACTACCGCGAAGCCGCCGAGCGCTATTTACCGTCTTTCGCCCGGCGTATTGAGCAGCGTATCGACACCGCGACCCACGACCTCGGCTTCCTTTATTCGCTCTCCTGCATCAGCGCCTGGCGGCTCACCGGCAATGAAGCTGCTCGCCAGTCGGCGCTGCTGGCTGCCGAGCGCCTGATGGAGCGTTTTAACCCGACGGCCAAAATTATCCAGGCGTGGGGCGACTTAAACGATCCGGAGCAGCAGGGGCGAATGATCATCGACTGCAATATGAACCTGCCGCTGCTGTACTGGGCCAGCGAGCAGACCGGCGACCCGCGCTACGCGCAGGCGGCAACGGCGCACGCCGGGCAGGCGGCAAACTATATCGTGCGTGAAGACGCTTCGACTTATCACACCTACTATATGGATGTGCAGACCGGCGAGCCGCGCTTTGGTAACACTCATCAGGGCTACAGCGATACTTCATGCTGGTCGCGCGGCCAGGCGTGGGGCATTTACGGTTTCCTGCTGAGCTATCAGCACACCGGCGATAAGCAGATGGTTGAGCTGTCGCGCAGCCTGGCGCACTACTTCCTCAACCGCCTGCCGGAAGATGATGTTTGCCATTGGGATCTGGCGCTGCTCGGCACCGATGCCGTGCGCGACAGTTCGGCAGCGGCGATTGCCGCCTGCGGCCTGCTGGAGCTGGTTAAGGCGTTGCCAACGCTCGACGCCAATCGCGCGTATTACGAAGAGATGGCGCTGCGCATTGCGCTGTCGCTGACCGATAACTACCTGGCCCACGACGATGACCTTACCGAAGGGCTGCTGCAACACTCGGTTTATCACATGGGTAGCGGCAAGGGCGTCGATCAATGCTGTAGCTGGGGGGACTATTTCTATCTTGAGCTGCTGGCGCGGCTGCGACAGATTTGGTACCCGTACTGGTAACCCTCAAGGAATGGAGAGCAAGATGAAAAGCGTAGCCGTGTTATTAGCCCCCGGGTTTGAAGAGGGGGAAGCGATAGTCACTATCGATATCCTGCGCCGCCTGAATATTGCGGTGCAGACGATTGCCTGCGGCGAGAGTCGCGAGGTGGTGAGCTACCACGCTATCCCGATAATAGCGGATAGCACCCTGAAGGCCAGCTTCGACCAAACCTTTGATGCCGTGGTGTTGCCGGGAGGCCCGGAAGGCAGTGTTAATCTGGCGAAAAGCACGGAGGTCATTGCCTTCGTTCGCCGCCACGATGAAGCGGGTAAATATATCTGCCCGATTTGCTCCGCCGCCGCCCGCGTGCTGGGCGGCAATGGGCTGCTGAAGGGGCGTCGCTATGTCTGTTCCGGCGATCTTTGGCAGCAGGTGAGCGATGGCGTGTACGTGGACGCCGACGTTGTGGAAGACGGCAATCTGCTCAGCGGCCGGGGGCTGGGCAAGGTATTTGATTTTGCTTTCACCCTGGCGGCGCGGTTACAGGGCGATGAAGCGCCGGCGCGCGAACAGGCGGAACATATTTATTATCCGTGGTACTAGCCGCACGATATGCCGATGAAGGTTTCACTGCCCGTGTCATGCGGGCAGTGACTGGATTAGTGGCAGCCTTGTTTGCGTTCAGCCTTTTCGCGACTGATATCTAACAGCGCGCTGCGAAAGGAGGCATTAAACATCGGTCCATGCCCCTGGCCCGGGAAATCCCAAACAGCGGCATCCACGCCTTTCTCTTTTAGCGTAGTCATCGCGGTATTCACTTTAGTTAGCACGTGATTAGCGTTCGAATCCCGCTTATCGTCCGGCGTCGCTGACCCTTCCATGATCACCAGTTTTTTGGCGCAGTATGACGCAGGTGTAACTGCAGTGATGTGGTTCAGCAGAGAAAAGTTGTCCCGGCCAAGCGATGGGCTGGCGCTGTAATACGACTGGAAGTAAGCAGACGACAGCCAGGAGTCAAGCACGAACAGGCCGCCGTAGGAGTGGCCCCACAAGGCGCGGCGCTGTGGGTTAATATGCAGTCCTTGTTCCGCAATAACAGCGATACGCGTTTCCAGCAATTGACGGAAATCCTCACTGCCGCCGCTTTTGCGGCCAGCATAGGTTTCATTATTCTTTCTGACTGCCGGCGTATAGTCGTAGGTCCGGCCGTTTAAATCGAAAGGCAGGTTGGTCTGATAACCGACTGCGACGATCAGCGGCGGCGATTGCTCTGCCAACTGCTTGAATAGCTCATCAGACAGACGGTCCATTACCGCATTACCGTCAAGCATATATAGCACGGGATAGCCCGTTGGTGGCGCGGCTTTGTTCGGCACTGCCGTCCACACTCGATAGTGGCGGGCGCCGTCGGCGGAATCGAACTGATTGACGCTGAAGTGGTAAAACGCTGAACCCTTATCGGCGATATTCGGCCCCAGCGGTTGCATATCCGGCCTGGCAAAACCTTGCGCGCTGTAGATAAGGGGAAGGCAAGAAAAAATGGTAAAAAGCGTCCTGCGCGGGCGCGTGGGGCGAGACTCGCGGGCATACATCTGATAATTTTTCCTTTTCCGCAGGTGAATTTAATTTTTTGGCAAGCACATACCGTTGCCCAAAGCGCGCTATTGGCCCGGCCGTCTTCCCCAGGAAGAGGTTGGTCAGCGAGCCTGGCGATGTCCCATACCGTTTCAGGTATACCGTGCCAGATAAACCATTAGTGCAAACAGCAATAAGAATAATTACCAATATCATTTGAAGATTGCAATGATTAGTAAGAATCGAATGGAGGTGGGAAGACGTATAGGACAAATCTCAGCTATAGGGTGTGGCGGGATGTCAGAAAGGAGCAGTGCACGGCCGGAAAGTAAGGATAAAAAGGGAATGAGCGAGGAGAGGATTGGTGAAAGATATGGTCCGATGCCTGCAATCAGTCACGCTATGCGACGCGCTCTGTTTGTGAGTGACTGTTTATCATTATTAAAGGTTGATATGTAAATATATAGATGTAAAACGTTCTGGATTAATGTTGTCGCGGTAGAGATATTTACTATCATGGTTCTTTTAATAATAAATTTCCATCCCCCCTTAAACTAGGGTTTATTATTATTTGCCATAAACTTCCAGGTGTTTTTTTTGGTAAATATAGTTGTATATGGATTTTTATAAAGCATATTAATGCGGCAGGTTTTCAGGCAGGAGAGCGATTTACGATGAGGGAAATATTACAACCTTCCACTGGGAAGTGAGGGAATGTCATAAGATAATGTGTCCATGGAACCCCCTGTCTTCGGTAAAGATGATAAGAGGAGCTTACGCTTTACGTGGATTTTAATTGTTTTTCTTCTTTGTAATGATTGAATCATACACTCGCCATAATGACGCTATCAACATCTCAGACACCCGGATGTCTTTTGTCTGCAGGAAACCCCTCAACGGTGTCCATGTGCATTAGAGAATTGTCGTAAGCCTTTCATACTACAGGTATAACCGGAGCCACTTCTGGTTAACGTTTTTCTGGGGCGCTCTCTGGCTGGTGAGCAGGCAGATGACCAGATCGGCGTCCAAAAATGCCGTTTTTTTTACTTCTCAATTCTATATTAAGTTGATATTTATCAATGAGTTAGTGCGTTTTGATAAGATAAGTAAAGATAACTTTAGAGGTGGGGTGGATGTTGATAAGAATAATGAAGCTAACTTCATTTTAAATTACGCGCAAAGCTTACTATCTTGGCATTTAATTCAATCTATTACTTTCTTTACTCTCAAGAGGAAAGAGGTTGTAGACGCTGGTGGTTTATTCATCGGCGCAGTGATAACGCGTTTTGAGTCGGTAGTAACATTCCCGGGTACGGGGATAAACACATTGTTTTTTTCGGAGGAAGAGAGGGCGGTCTTCTCCTGAAACATTATTCATCCCGCCAGAGAAAACATTATGGAAACTAAAGAGTTTGTTTTGAACGAAAAAAAATTCATGTTGGTAAAGTTACAAGCGTGGAATCGCCTGATGTTTGTTGCGGATTTACAGAAAGATATTCTTACACCGCTTCTGGATAACTTGGGTGAAAAATCTCTTGAGGGTGTTTTTTCAGCTGTATCCGAACAGGGTACTAAGCCAGATGTGATGAAGCTATTAAAGTCACTCTCGGGTGTTATTGATAGTCGTAATTTAGAAAAATGGGTAAAAAGAGTACTCTCTGAGGGAATGATTGTTTCTATCAAAGATGATGAACAAAAAGTAAAACTATCTTTTCACGAACTCACAAAACTATTCTCGGCTCCGCAAGATATTATCATGCTGATGAAGGAAGCCATTGTATTTAATCTCGATGGTATTCTCGACATTATTAAAGGTATGGGAGGGAAAAAGGCTGATACACCGCAAATAAGCTAAAGAGGAGCTAAGGAGAGTAGCTCTTCAAACTATAAGGAAACACATTGAATCAGAAATGGAATAGGGACGTTCCTGGGTGAATTTGAACATATCACCATGTGTTTTCTTTTATTTTAATAAATATGGACTGAATTTATATGAATGGAACAATAGATTTTTTCTCGCCAACAGGCGAAAAACTCGCGAGTACGGCAGAAATGACTGGGGCTGCCCCGGTTGAAAGTGGAGCGATCCGCTTACCTGTATCTGCGAGAGATGTCACGGGCGTACAAAAGGATAAAAATGCCCTTAATATCTTAATGAAAGATAATCAAAAAATCGTCATCAAAGATTTTTTTGGCGACACCAAAAAGAAGCTGGTTTTTGACGACGGTAAGGAGATTTTTGAGGCTGATTATCTCGACAAAGAACAATTCAACGGTCTGCAATTTAAACCATTACAGAGCTTTGAAGAGGTGTTTGCCGGGGCTGAAACCGCCGCGAACGATAACGATGTTTATGTATGGGTCGTGCCATTAATCGCTGCAGTGGCAATCGGCGGTCTCGCCATTGCTGCCGTAAATGATAACGACGGTGGCAGTGATAATAGCGGAGATCGGTCCAAAGCCAAACTCAAGGAAGCAAAAGAGGGCGCCAATCAGGCGATCGACAACATGGCGTACCTGAGCGGCGAACAGAAAGAAGCCGCTCACCAGGCCGTTGAAAATGCGACCACTGTAGATGAGGTGGAGAAAGCGCTGTCCGACGCCACGGCGAAAAACCTTGAAGAAGCCAAAGCCGATGCCAATCAGGCGATCGACGGCATGACGCACCTGAGCGACGAGCAGAGAGGGGCGGCTCAACAGGCGGTGAACGTTGCGACCGGCGTTGTGGGCGTAGAGGAAGCGCTTGCCGAAGCGGTGGCGAAAAACCTTGAGGAAGGCAAAGCCGACGCCAGTGAGGCAATCAACGCCATGGCGTACCTGAGCGATGAACAGAAGGCTGAAGCTCAGAAAGCCATTGATAATGCGACCACCGTAGACGAGGTGCAGAAAGCGCTGGCCGATGCCGTGGCGAAAAACCTCGAGGAAGGCAAAGCCGACGCCAACGAGGCGATCGACAACATGGCGTACCTGAGCAACGAGCAGAAGGTCGATGCGCACAAAGCGATCAACGATGCGACTGACATTGCGAAGGTGGAGAAAACCGAGGCCGATGCCGCGGTAACAAACCTTGAGGCAGGCAAAGCCGACGCCACCAAGGCGATCGACGACATGGCCTACCTGAGCAACGAGCAGAAAGCCGAGGCGCAGCAGGCGGTGAACGACGCGACCGACATTGCGGGCGTGGAAAAAGCGATGGCCGATACCGCGGCGAAAAACCTTGAGGAAGGCAAAGCCGACGCCTATCAGGCGATAGACGATATGGCCTATCTGAGCGATGAGCAGAAAGAAGCGGCCCGCCAGGCGGTGAAAGACGCGACGGATCCGGCAGGTGTGGAGAAAGCGCTGGCTGATGCCGTGGCGACAAACCTTGAGGAAGGCAAAGCCGACGCTCACCAGGCGATCGACGACATGAGC